>NZ_JAPCJD010000029.1:0-55279 GCF_027707845.1 Aeromonas sp. QDB14
CGGAACCAGTGATTGGTTCCGGATTGTCCTACAGCAGAAGGATCGGTCAATGGATCCTTAACTGATCAGCATTGCGGCGCCGGGCCGGGGTTTACAAAGGTGTGTGACCTTACTGGGTGCCGCCCACGGTGAGCTGATCCAGCTTGAGGGTGGGCTGGCCGACGCCGACCGGTACGCTCTGCCCCTCCTTGCCGCAGACCCCGACCCCGCGATCCAGCGCGAGATCACGGCCCACCATGGAAACTTGGCTCATCGCCTCGGGGCCGTTGCCGATCAGGGTCGCCCCCTTGATGGGCGCGGTGATCTTGCCATCCTCGATGAGGTAGGCCTCGGAGGCGGAGAAGACGAACTTGCCGGAGGTGATGTCCACCTGGCCGCCACCGAAGTTGGGGGCATAAATGCCCTTCTTCACCGAGGCGATGATCTCCGCTGGATCGTACTGACCCGCCAGCATGTAGGTGTTGGTCATGCGCGGCATCGGCAGGGCGGCGTAGGATTCGCGGCGGCCGTTGCCGGTGAGCGGTACCCCCATCAGGCGAGCATTCTGCTTGTCCTGCAGGTAACCCTTGAGAATGCCGTTCTCGATCAGCACGTTGTAGCCCCCCGGCGTCCCCTCGTCATCGATGGAGACGGAGCCGCGCCGACCCGGCAGGGTGCCGTCATCGACGATGGTGCAGTGTTTGGAAGCCACCTGCTCGCCGATGCGCCCGGCAAAGGCGGAGGAGCCCTTGCGGTTGAAGTCCCCTTCCAGACCGTGACCCACCGCCTCGTGCAGCAGCACGCCGGGCCAGCCGGCACCGAGCACCACCGGCATGGTGCCGGCCGGGGCGTCGATGGCCTCCAGGTTGACCAGGGCCTGGCGCACCGCTTCACGCACATAGCCAAACGCCCGGCTCTCGAGCCCGTCCAGCTCGAGGAAATGGTCGTAACCGAAGCGACCACCGCCCCCCGCGCTGCCGCGCTCACGGCGATCCCCCTTCTCGGCGATGACGGTCACCGAGAGGCGCACCAGGGGGCGCACGTCGGCGGCCAGGGTGCCATCGGTGGCGGCCACCAGGATCTCTTCATAGACCCCGCTGATGGAGGCCATCACCTGATTGATGGCGGGATCCAGGCTTCTGGCGAACTTGTCCATCTGCTCCAGCAGGGCAATTTTCTGCTGCTTGTCGAGGGTCTGCAGGGGATCCAGCGCCGGGTAGAGCAGGTTTGCTTCGGTGCGAGCCCATGCTTTTACCTTGCCCTGCGCACCGGCGGCGGCGATGCCGCGAGCGGCAGTCACCGACTGTTGCAGCGCCAGCAGGCTCAGCTCGTCCGAATAGGCGAAACCGGTCTTCTCGCCGCTGACGGCGCGCACCCCCACCCCCTGATCGATGTTGTAGCTGCCATCCTTGACGATGCCGTCCTCCAGCATCCAGGACTCGTGCCAGCTGCGCTGGAAATAGAGGTCGCCGAACTCCACCTGATGGCTCATCAGGCTGCCGAGCAGCTGTTGCAGCCGCCCTTCGTCGAGATCGTTCGGGGCCAACAGGGAGGCACTAACCTGGCTCAATAGACTCAAATCTTTCTCTCCACTCTCATGCGAGATGTCGTAACGGTTAAATCCACGGCCGCGGGCTCACAGCAGGCGGGCGTGTTGCAGCACCGGCATGGTGCGTTTCAATTCATCGACCAGGGCCCCATCCAGCGGCGCCAGCACAATGCCCTGCCCCGACGCCCGACAGGCCAGCACCCGGCCCCAGGGGTCGATCACCATGCTGTGGCCCCAGGTCTGACGCCCTGTCTCGTGGGTGCCCCCCTGGTTGGCGGCCACCACGTAGCACTGGTTCTCGATGGCACGGGCCCGCAGCAGAGGCTCCCAGTGCGCCTCGCCGGTGACGGCGGTAAAGGCGGCAGGCACCAGCAGCACCCGGGCACCGGCCCGGGCCAACTGGCGGTACAGCTCGGGAAAGCGCAGATCATAACAGATAGAAAGGCCGAGGGGACCAAAGGGGGAGTCCACCAGCACAGGCTGATCACCCGGGCTGAAGGTCTCCGACTCCCGGTAGCGGCCGTGATTGTCCGCCACGTCCACGTCGAACAGGTGGATCTTGTGGTAGTGCCCCTTGAGCGCGCCGTCGGGATCGAACACCAGGGTACTGGTGTGGATGTGGTCGGCACCGGCGATGGCGGTGGGCATGGCCCCGGCCACCAGCCAGATGCCGTGGGATTTGGCCCAATCAGAGAGTTGCTGCTGGATTGGGCCATTTCCCAATGGCTCTGCCCCGTCCAGATACCCCTGCCGCTCGCCAAAGAGGGCGAAGTTTTCCGGCAGCAGCACCAGCAAGGGGCGCTCCCCGGGCAGACTCGCCAGCTCGGCGGCGATCCGCTCCCGGTTATCCTGCCAGGTACGACCCGATATCAACTGCATGGCCGCTAGCCACATGACGCGCTCCTTCTGTTGGGCGAGCCGGTGACACAAGGCCTTCTCGGCTCGCGGGGCAATATCTGCACTATGAGGGGTTTGGCGGCCGGGGGAAAGTCCCCCAGCCCGGTGCATGCCCTCAGCGCTGACCCGAGCCCTGATGCTTGGGATCGAGCAGGAAGGGGGTGACCTCCTTGGCGGGCAGGCCGGGCGCCACCGCATCCACCGCATCCTTCTGGTGCTGGTTGAGCTTGATGCGGGCGCGATCCCGCCCCGCCTCCACCAGCCTGGGGGCGTCCAGCGGGCCGGAGACCCGAAAATCGATGCGGGTCACCACGTCCACCACGGGCTCCAGCAGCTTGGAGAGGGCCAGCACATAGAGCCCGGTGATGGGGGTCAGCGAGAAGGCCGCCACCACCGGCAGGGTACCCCCCAGGTTCGGGGAGAAGCTCAGATCAAAGTCGAGCCGCCAGCGCACCAGATCCGCGATGCCCTTGCCCCGCAGGTTGCCCGCGGCCCCCTTCATGTAGAAGTCGTTGTTCTCCACCACCCCCTGATTGACCTTGGCGGAGGCGGACATGGACTCGAAATAGAAGCCTTTGTCGAATACATCGCGAAAATCGAGGCGCAGCTTGCGCATCAGGGAGTCGAGGCTCAGCAGGGAGAGCAGCCGGGCCCCCTTGTCGTTGACCTCCCGCAGGGTGCCTCCCTCCAGCTGGTAGTCGGCGCTGCCCGCCAGAGTCGGCAGGCTCAGGCGGTAGGGCACGTCACGCCAGTTCAGATCCAGCGCCAGCTTGCCCGGGGCATCCCCGATGGGCGAGGTGTAGCCGAGCCGCTTGAGCAGCAGCTCGCTGTTGCGGGTCTCGAGGTTCACCCTGGCACGGGTCTGCATCTGGCTGCCACGGGCCAGCCACTCAGCGCTGCCGCGCAGGGTGCTGCCCGCCAGGCGCATCTCCAGTCCCTTGAGATCCAGCCGGTTGGCCCCGGGCAGCAGCTCCCCCTTCACCTCCCCCAGGGGCAGCTCGCCGAAGCGGCAATCCACGCAGCTGAAGGTGAGCCAGGGAATGGCGTCCATGATGGCCCTGTCCTGGTGCTCATCGGGATCCGGGCTGAGATCGGTCCCCTTGCCGGACCAGTAGATGCGGGCAAACTTGGCATCGATGGGACGTCCGTCGGCCACCGGCACCCGCACCACCCCCATCACGTCGGGGCTGTCGATCATCACCTCGGTGGCCTGGTTCACCGGCCCCAGGGTGAAGTGCACCGCCTTGAGGCTGGCACTGCCGATGTCGGCACGGGCCAGCTGGCCATCCACCCACCACTCCTGGGGCAAGAAAGCGGGGCCCACCACCGCATTGCCCTGCATCGCCTGCGCCTTGGCCGGCAGCCACTGCTTGAGACGGGCCAGCCAGCCGGCCACGTCCACCTGCTGCTGATTGATGGCGAGCAGCATGGGCTTGTCCTGCATCACACGCGCCCCGGGCTGGCCGATGTTGACCCGCACCCGGCTGAGGTAGGGCACGCCGTCGCCGTACACCAGGCGGCTCTGCATGTCGATGTCCGCCCCCAGCACAGCGCGGATGTCGGCGCTGCCATCCCGCCCACGGGCCGTCACCTTGAGGGGCAGCCGGGTACCCGCCGCCTTGGTCAGGGGCACGGGCAGATCCAGCCCCATGCCCTGCAGGTTGGAGTCCAGCGCCAGCTGGAAGCTGAACGCCTTGTTCTCGGGCAGGGTCAGCCCCAGGGTACCCGACCAGTTGCTGCGCCCCTGGAGCATCTCGAGGGCCGGTATGTCCCGGCGCTGGCGGCGGCTGTCCCACTGCCCCTGGAACTTGAGGTCGGCCTGGTAGCCGTGGGGCAGTTGCCGCCCCTGATAATCCAGGGTCAGCGGCTGGTTCCACAGGCTCGCCTTGAGGTTGTGAATGCGGGTCTGCTCGTTGTCATACTCGAGCGTCCCTGCGACCCCGTCGAGGGGCAGATCCAGGGAGGCGATCCTCACCTTGTTGTCCTTGAAGCTGGCTTCCCCGCTGGCCTTGACCTCCCCCTCGCCATCCAGCGGTATGTCGAGCTTCACCGTGCCCTTCATGGGGCCGAGGATCTCCACCTCCCGCAGCGCCTGACCGACGGATCCCCCCAGCGGCGAGTCCTGCAAATAGTCGCTGATGGCCTTGCCCTCGCCCTCAACCTTGGCATCCACGTAGAGGTGAGCACCCGGATAGAGATCCGGGATCCAGGCGTGCACCGAGTCGGAGCTGGCCTTGCCGAGCTGGGTGGCGCGGCTGTTCATGTCGAGGCTGGCGTTCTGGAACAGCAGATCGATCTGCAGGTCGGTCAGCGGCTGCCAGCCCGGGAAAAACTCGTAGGTGGCCTGTTGCAGCGGCACCGCCACCTGGAAGACGCCCTTGCCGTTGTCGTAGGGGAAGTCACGGAATTCGCCGTACCAGAGCAAGTCTGCACCCTTGGCCTTGCCCCCCTTGATGGCGCCGCTCAGGTAGCTCACCAGCCCCTCATCCATCACCGCCAGGGGGTAGTAGCGATCCGCATGGGCCGCGTTCTTCACGTCGATGCGCCCGGTCAGGGCGAGGAAGGGGTGCTCGAACAGCTCGAGGCGAAACCGGCTGGCGAGGCGCAGATCCGGGTTGTCCAGGGCAATGTCCTGGCCATAGAGCACCCAGCCTTGGGGCGCCCGCCACCAGTCGAGGGCCGCACTCAGGCTGTCCACCGGGATGGGTTCCTTGAAGTGGCGGGCCGGATCCACCTTGCCCTTGCCCAGGGTCAGGCGGGCACGCCCCCCGTTCGGGGTCAGCCAGAAGTCACCGTCCAGCTTTTGCAGGCCGGGCACATCATGCCAGGCCCGGGTCCCGAAGCCGCGCAGCTGCCCCTGCAAAGAGAGCCCCTGCCAGTCCCCGTCGGCTTGCAGGACCAGCTCCTGCAACTGGCCCCTTGGCCGGGTGCGCTTGAGGGTCTCGGTCAGCTCGGGATAGAGGCCGGAGACCGGCTGGCTCAGGTTGGCAATCTGGTCGAGATCGATGGCGGGCACATAGCCCTGGATGCGTGAGCCGATGCGCTCGAGCTGCAGGCGGCTGTGCAGCCAGGTGGCGCCATCGAGCTTGAAGGTGACGTCGTGGCTGGCGAGCTGCCACGCCTCGCCGTCCCGGCGCAGCTGGATCTTGCCCCCCTGCAGGTCGAGGCGGTGCGGCTCCCCCTTGATCTCGTCTTTCCAGATCAGGTGGTTGTTGCCAAAGGCCAGCAGGGAGTTGCCGAGCCTGCCCTTCTCGAACTCGCTCCAGAGCTGGAAGTCGAGCTGGCCGCTCACCGGCGGCGCGCCGGCGTGGATCCTGGCCAGCATGGGGCTGATGTCCAGCTCCCGGGCCCCCAGATAGAGCTGGCCCTTGAGGCGGTCGAGCCGCACCTCTGGGGCATCCACATCGATGATGAGGTCCAGGGTGCTCTCCCCCACCCCGTTGATGAGATAGGCCTTGCCGACCCCCTGATGCCGCTTGCCGCGGTTCTGCCAGCGCAACTGGGCGATGTCGAGGGCGCGCACCTCCCCCAGTGCCGTGGTGAGGCTCAGGCGAGTGTCGTGAATGTCGAAGATGGATAGCTGGGTCAGCAGGAAGCGCAGCAGGGCCTCCTGCTGGTTCGCGCTCTTCCCGCTGACGGGGGTGGCGGGCTGGGTCATGTCCAGCGCGATGTTGCCGTCGCTCAGGATCAGCTGGCCAAACACCGGCCTGAGTTCGTTGAGGGAGCGCCAGAAGTCGAGGTGGGCCCACACCTTGCCAAGGCGCAGGGAGAAACGCCCCGAATCGGGGGCGATGGCCAGTCCTTCCAGCCCGATGGCCGGGCCGCGGGCAGTCCACTCCAGCCCGACGTGATCCACGCTCACCTCGAGCTGGCTCTCCCCGAGCAGGGTCCCTATCACGGCCGCCCGGTGCTGGTTGAGCAAGGGGCCGCCCAGTCGTACCACGCTGACCAGAACAGCCAGCAGCACGAAGAAGACTCCGAGGGCCAACCAGCCCCGACTCAGCCAGCGATAGACCAATTACATCATCACCACATCGAACTGTTCCTGCCCACAGAGCGGCTCGGAGACCACCCTGACCTGCTTGCCGATGAAGACTTCCAGCTCCGCCAGACTGTGGGACTCCTCCCCCCGCAGGTAATCGGCCACCGAGGGGGCCGCATAGACAGTGAACTGATCCGCGTCGTAGGCGCGGTTGACCCGGATGATCTCCCGCAGGATCTCGAAGCAGACCGACTCCACCGTCTTGACCCGGCCGCGCCCCTTGCACTCGGGGCACTCGGCGCAGAGCACGTGCTCAAGGCTCTCCCGGGTGCGCTTGCGGGTCATCTCCACCAGCCCGAGCTGGGAGAAACCGTTGACGTTGGTCTTGGCCCTGTCCTTGGCCAGCGCCAGCTCCAGGCTGTGCAGCACCCGGCGACGGTGATCCTCGGACTGCATGTCGATGAAGTCGATGATGATGATGCCGCCGAGGTTGCGCAGGCGCAGGTGACGGGCGATGGCGGCGGTGGCCTCGACGTTGGTGTTGAAGATGGTCTCTTCCAGATTGCGATGGCCGACGAAGGCCCCGGTGTTGATGTCCACCGTGGTCATGGCTTCGGTCTGGTCGATGATGAGGTAGCCGCCGGATTTCAGCTCCACCTTGCGCTCCAGGGCCCGCTGGATCTCGTTCTCCACGTCGTAGAGATCGAAGATCGGCGACTCGCCGGTGTAGTACTCCAGCTTGTTGGCAAGCTCGGGCACGTACTCCTCGGTGAAGCGCTTGAGCTGATCGAAGCTCTGGCGCGAGTCGACCCGGATCTTGTCGAGCTCGGCACCGACGAAGTCACGCACCACCCTAAACGCCAGGCTGGGATCCTCATAGAGGATCTTGCAGGGGGGGTACTTCTGCTTGCGCTCGAGGATCTTGCGCCACAGGCGCTTCAAGAAGGCGGCGTCCTGCTCCAGCTCCAGCTCCTGCTCCCCCACCCCTTCGGCGGCGGTGCGGATGATGTAGCCGCCCAGTTCGTCCACATAGCCGGCCACGGTGCGCTTGAGGCGCTCGCGCTCCGCCTCGGATTCGATGCGCTGGGAGACCCCCACGTGGGCACTGCCCGGCATGAAGACCAGATAACGGGATGGCAGGGTGATGTCAGTGGTGAGGCGGGCTCCCTTGGTACCGAGCGGGTCTTTGACCACCTGTACCATGATGTCCTGCCCCTGGCGCACCAGTTCGGCGATGTTGCCGGCCTGGAACTGCTCCTTCTCCTTGATCGCCACGCACTCGGTATGGGGGACGATGTCGGAGGCGTGCAGAAAGGCGGCCTTGTCCATGCCGATGTCGACGAAGGCGGCCTGCATGCCGGGCAGCACGCGGCTGATCTTGCCCTTGTAGATGTTGCCCACGATGCCGCGCTTGGCCTGACGCTCCACATGCACTTCCTGCAGCAGACCGTTCTCGACCAGGGCGACCCGGGTTTCGGAGGGGGTGACGTTTACCAGCAGTTCTACCGACATAAGTTACCTTGCCTTTCTAGTTTTGAATTCTGGCACGACGAACAACGGGTAACTCAGCAGCGCACTGCTGACGAGAGGATTACCGGGTCTGCTCGAGGTGCTGCTTGATCAACAGGTCCGTCTCCAGCAGGGGCAGGCCGACCACGGCACTGTAGCTCCCCTCGAGGCGACTGACGAATTTGCCGGCAATGCCCTGGATAGCATAGGCGCCCGCCTTGTCGCACGGCTCGCCGGTGCGCCAGTAGGCTTCGATCTCGGCCTCGTCCAGCTTGCGAAACGCCACGTTGGTGGTGACCAGCCGCACATCGCACCGCTCCGGGGTGGCCAGGGCCACCGCCGTCATCACCTGGTGTACCCGCCCGGAGAGGGCTTCCAGCATGTCCTTGGCGTCCAGCAGGTCGGAGGGTTTCTCCAGCACCCGCTCCCCCAGCACCACTATGGTGTCGGCCCCCAGCACAGGCAGCGCCGTCGGCGCCGCGGCCACACCTGCCATCGCCTTGTCGCGGGCCAGCCGGCAGACGTAATCCTGGGGCTTCTCACCGTCGTTGCGCAGCTCCGGCACATCCAGCTTGAGGACCTCGAAACGGTAGCCCAGGCGGGTCAGAAGCTCGTGCCGGCGGGGGGAGCCCGAGGCGAGATAGAGTTGCAGTTCGTTGTGCTTGTTCATACTTCACTCAATGAGACGATGCGCAGTTACAATGCGTTGTTTTTATTCACATTCACTTGATATTGAAGCGACGCCGCACCTTGCGCAAGACCATAAAAATCCAGGGCCATATTAACATCGTCGTCAACGTCGACCAAAAGTAGGCGAAGTTGAGGCTGGCCCGGCTGAACAGATGCTCCGCCCAGAACACGGTGATCTTCCCCACCAGGGAGAGCAGACCGATGATCAGCGCCTGCTGCCAGAGGGAGAAGTTGCGGATCTTCTGGAACTGGAAGGCCGCCAGGTAGGTGGTGATGGCCATGGCCATGGCCCGCACGCCGAGGGTGCTGCCGAGCAGCGCGTCCAGCAGCAGGCCCGCCACCCAGGCGGTGCCGACGTTGGTCCGGTGCGGCAGCGCCAGCGCCCAGTAGATGAGCACCATGGCGAGCCAGTCCGGACGGAAGGGTTCGAATTGAAAGGGAAGCGGCAGGATGGAGAGGCACAGGGCCAGCAGGATCGAACACCAGATCCAGATCCTGCCGCTGGCGGGTTGCAGCATCAGCGCGTCGCCCCCGCCGCCGAGGTTGCCGTGGCCACCGAGGCGCTCGCCGCAGGCTCAAGGGCATCCTTGTCGTGTACTTCCGGTTTCTTGTCGGTCCACAGCAGCAGCAGGTAGCGCAGACGGTCCAGCGCCACCAGCGGCTTGGCCTCGATCTGGGCGAAGGGCTTGCCCTCCACATAGTCGGAGCGGGTCACGGTCGCCACCGGATAACCTTCCGGGAAGCGGCCGCCCAGGCCCGAGGTGACCAGCAGATCGCCGACCTGGACGTCGGTGTTGCGGGGCAGGTTGCGCAGCTCCAGCTTGTCCAGCTCGCCGCTGCCGGAGGCGATGGCGCGCAAGTCGTTGCGCAGCACCCGTACCGGGATACCGTGGCTGGAGTCGGTGATGAGCAGGACGCGACTGGTGGTGGAGCCCACGTGGAGCACCTGGCCGACCACCCCCTGATCGTTGATCACCGGCTGGCCGTTGTAGACGCCATCCAGCGCCCCCTTGTTGATCAGCACCTGATGGCTGAAGGGGTCGGAATCCACCGACAGCAGCTCGGCCACCATCTTGCGGGACTCCTTGTGTACCGGCGACCCCAGCAGCTCGCGCAGACGCTGGTTCTCATGCTCCAGCTGATCCATCTTGAGCAGGCGCGAGCGCAGGGTGAACAGTTGCTGCTCCTGCTGCTTGGTCTGCTCGATGAGATCGGCGCGGGTCTGCACCTGGGTCGACATGGTGTCGAGCAGGGTGCCGGGGGCGTTGGCGATGTATTGCAGCGGGCTCACCAGGGAGCTCAGATAAACGCGGACATGGCTGAACACACCGAAGCGGGAATCCGCGACGATGGCAGCAACAGAGATGATGACGGCGAGAAACAACCGTAACTGAAGCGAAGGGCCTCTACCAAAGATGGGTTTCATGAGTCGTCAAAAAAGAGCCGGCGCTCGGCCGGCTTTGGGTCTTATTCGTAGTGGAACAGATCGCCACCGTGCATATCGATCAGCTCCAGCGCCTTGCCACCGCCACGGGCGACACAGGTGAGGGGATCTTCAGCCACGACGACCGGGATGCCGGTCTCTTCCATCAGCAGACGGTCGATGTCTTTGAGCAGGGCACCACCACCGGTCAGCACCATGCCGCGCTCGGAGATGTCGGACGCCAGCTCGGGCGGGGACTGTTCCAGCGCCACCATGACGGCGGAGACGATGCCGGACAGCGGCTCTTGCAGCGCTTCCAGGATCTCGTTGGAGTTCAGGGTGAAGCTGCGCGGCACACCTTCGGCCAGGTTGCGACCACGAACCTCGATCTCGCGCACCTCTTCGCCCGGGTAGGCGGAGCCGATCTCGTGCTTGATGCGCTCGGCGGTGGCTTCCCCGATCAGGCTGCCGTAGTTGCGACGGACGTAGCTGATGATGGCTTCGTCAAACTTGTCGCCACCGATGCGCACGGACTGGGAGTAGACCACACCGTTCAGGGAGATGATGGCCACTTCGGTGGTACCACCACCGATGTCCACCACCATGGAACCGGTCGCTTCGGAGACCGGCAGGCCGGCACCGATGGCGGCGGCCATGGGTTCATCGATCAGGTAGACCTCGCGGGCACCGGCGCCCAGCGCGGATTCCTTGATGGCACGGCGCTCGACCTGGGTGGAGCCGCACGGCACGCACACCAGCACGCGGGGGCTGGGGCGGAAATAGTTGTTGTCGTGAACCTGCTTGATGAAGTGCTGCAGCATCTTCTCGGTCACGTAGAAGTCGGCGATCACGCCGTCCTTCATCGGACGAATGGCGGAAATGTTACCAGGGGTACGACCCAGCATCTGCTTGGCGGCATGACCGACAGCAGCGACCGATTTGGCGTTCCCGCGCTCTTGGCGAATGGCGACAACTGAGGGTTCGTTAAGGACGATCCCTTGATCTTTTACATAGATCAGGGTGTTGGCAGTTCCCAAGTCGATCGACAGATCGTTGGAAAAGACGCCTCTGAGCTTTTTGAACATGGCTACGGGAAATCCTAAGAATTTGGAGGTGCAGAAAACCGGCTAACTTTACCAATGCCCACCCCAATGGGCAAGCGCTCAAACTGTCGCCAATCAATCAGGCGCGACAAAAATGCGAGTCATCACTCACCCGCTCAGGCCGACAAACACTACGAAACAAGGAGATAAGACGCCACTGTACAGCAATGCGTCTATCTCCCCGTGTCAGCCCGGGTGTCAGGGCATCACTTCGCGGCGATAAATAATTCTGTCATTACCCCGATCCCGGCCAAAAATGGCCATGCCCTCCAGACTGTCTGGGTCAGACAACCAGAGCGGACGCCGTCCAGGTTGCTGCTCTGACTCCGGTTGCTTGCTCAGATCGATCTTGAACGGAATGCGCACCGCCCTGTCCGGGGCAGCGAACTGTATGGAGATGACACCATCCTTCGCGCTCGCCACCATGGCGCCAGGGGCAACCGGGCCAAGACCGAGCCGGATCCGGGTGTTGTCATCCAATATCAGATCGCCACTTCCCTGATCGAAACGCTGGCTGCCATCGGTGAACTCGATGCCCCCATCTTGCAGGGAAAGGCGGGTACATTGATCAGCTCCCATGGCATGCCAGGCGCCCGCCTCGTGATATTGCAGTTGCAGCGGCACCGCCAGCCCGGCCGTTGCCACCCCTTGGCGGGTACCTGCCTGCACCCGGCCGAAGTACGCCTCCATGGGCACGTCATCGATCAGCCTGGCATTGCAGCCAGCGCCACTGCATGACCCCGGCTGCCCGTCGTTGAAGTCGGGATTGGCGATCAGGGTCTGCTCACCATCGTTGTCCTTCATATAAAGGCCAAACGACAGGGCCCGGTAGGGGCCATCTGGCTTGCCATCGGAGCGGCGAGCAAACTCGGTCGGCCCGTTGAAGTCGGCCTCCCCTGCCACCCAGGGCAGCGGTCCCAGGCTGCGTAACCGGGCGGAGAGCGACACCCCGTCCTTGTTGTTGGCCGCGCTCAGGTAGGCATCCCCCTTGGCAAACGCCTCCCTGTAGTTCAGGGTGGTCTCGCCAAACTGATTGCGGGCCTGGATCTGCAACTCCGCCAGGAAGGGTTGCCCCATATAGGAAAACGCCTCGCAGGCGGGGACTATGTTGCCACTCACCAGATTGAAGTCCACCGGGATGAAACGCCCCACAGGCACGCTGCTGGCGGCGGGTATGGTGTAGCCAAAGTAACCCAAGGTCGGTGGCGTCGCCGTCATCCGGAACACCCCGACTTCGTTGACCGACTGGCCGACGGAGTTGAGGTTGCTGTCCTTCTGGTTGGAGTGGTCGTAGCTGGACGTGCCGACCACCGCCCCTTCCCCTGGTTTGGGCGCCACCAGCTCGCTGCCGAGCGCAATATTGGCCAGTGCGAAGTTGGGGGTCGCCAGGTTGCCGCTGCACAGGTCCTTGTCATCATCCGCTTGCCAAGCCACCCCTTTGATATTCAGCTGGAACGCCTCACCGGTCTTCTTGAACACCGGACAACTGGCATCCCCTGCCGCGCAGGTCCCCTCGGTAGGCGTGATGCAGAGCCCGGCCGGGCGGCTGACGAACAGATCCGACCCCGTCATCACCAGCCCTGCGGTATCCCCGCTGCCATCGTGGCGGGCATTAAGCCGCATCTGGCCTGCATCCGGATAGCGAACACTCTTCAACGTCGCCTTGCCTTGACCATCGAAGGTCAAATTGAGGGTTGTCGCCGCTGGCGAGACTACATTGGCGGCATAAGTCGAAATCGTCTTGCCATCTATCGCCATCTGACTCCCGACAGAATTGTCATTCGGGGTGACATACGTTCCCCAGAAGCCGACCGAACGCTCACCGGTAAAACCGGGGACACACTGCTGGGTCGCATTGTCCTTTTTGACGGCACTGATCACTACATCTTGGGGCCTGTTGGCCAGGGTATCCGGCACATTGAACAGGAAGCCGCTGTCGGCAAAGCTCAAGGTACAGGCGGCGGCGCTCAGGGCGCCGCTGCCCGCCCGGCAAAGCGTCTCGCTAAGCGGCTTGGTGGAGGGAATAGAACCACTCACCCCCACCTTCATGACACTCGCCAGATTGTTGCGCAGCTGCAATTTGGCGGTGCCGTTGCTGAAGGTCACGGTAGCGGTGTTGCCGTTGTAGCTCACCTGGCTGTCGGCTATCCAGCCGTTGCTGCCATTCTTCAGGGGGGTCAGGATGGCGCTCACCGGGTCCGTGAACAGCTGGCTGCAACTGGCGTTGGCGCAGGCCCGGATGGTGAGGGTCTCGGGGTTGCAGGTCAGGGCCTGACCGGAGTGATCGAACTCGAAGTGATCGATCTGGGTCCCCACCGGATTGGATTTGAGGGCGCAGATCCGGACGTTGTCGAGCTCATGGTAGTTCGTCACAGAACCGGTGGAGCCGGTGAGCGACAGCAGGAAGTTGGCGGGCACCGCCGCCTGCCCCGTCTGGTTCACCATATTGATGGGCCCCACCAGCATGGTGTAACCCGAGCCCGTGTTCCGCTCAACCGACGCAAGTGAACTGCCGGCAGTGCGCGAGTCAATGGTGATGCGGTAACGATGGGGGCGGTTGCCATTGGTTCCGCTGTCCACTGCCGGGCTCAGGTTGCTCGCCGTTCCCGCCAGATACCGATAGCCCGAGGTCCCCGAGCTGGCACCGGAGCCACGAATGGAAACGGCCTGAGGACGAGACCCGGGATTATAGGAGCCCCCCTCGTTGGCATAGTTGCCGTATTCGTCGATACCGACCCCCATCCAGCCGCCGGCAAAACCGCTGATCCCGGTCTTGAAGCCATAACCCAGCGGGCCACCGAAGGCGCCGGGCTGGGGCGTGATCGTCGCATCGGAGAGCACCACCGCCATGCCGTCCGCCCCGCTCGAGCCGGAGGTCTTGTAGGCATACTGATCAAACTCGATAGTCACCAGATTGCTGGCCCCCGGGAAGAGGCGCTGGAAGGTCGCAGAGGTGGCCTGGTTGGTCGTATTCTGGGTCAGCCGCAGGCGACCGTTTTGCAAAGAGGGCAAGGTACTGCCATTGCGTTGAGCCACCACCCAGTCGCTGCCAAGGGTACTGGCGGAGAAGTCATCGCTGAAACAGGTCAGTGGGTCTTCACACATGCCCGGCCAGTCGCCGGTGAAGGGCTCGTGGATCACCTGGCTGTTGTTGGTCATGGAGACGTTCACCGCCGACACGGCGCCGGTCAGCACGGCCTGGCCACTCATGGCCAGATCCCCGGTGTTCACATAGAGAATGGCGTTGAGTTTGGTGTTGCCGCTCATGGTGACCTTGCCGAAGTGATACATCATCAGGTCGTTGGCCTTGCCCCCGGCATTGACCTCCATCTGGTCGCTCAGGGCCAGATCGCTCTTGATGTACAACCTCGCGGCACTGCCGCTGTCAAAGATCAGCTTGTCGTTCTGACCGAGCTCCATCTTGTCTATCCAGTGGTTGCCGCCACGAAAGTAGAAATTGATGTTGGAGGTGCTCTGGTGTTTGAACGTCTTGAGGTAGCGGGCCTGCAGATATCCGTTGAGGGTGCCGTTGCCACTCACCTCCAGGGTCTGGTGAAGCTGGAGCGTCAGGTCGCTGCGACTCCCTGCGGCGGAGATCCGGCTCTCGTTTTCCATCTTGAGCCCATAGACGGCGAGGGAGCTCTGCCCCTGGAAGGTCATGGCACTGTTGCTCTTCATCCCCAGGCTTTTGATGAACCAGTCCCCTGCCCCCATGAGCACGCTCTGGCCACTGGCAGAGACCTCCATGGTGACCTTGTCCAGGTAGTGCGGCTGGAAGACGGCAGTCCCGGTATTGCCATTGCCCGAGACCTCAAGGGTGCTGTAGACGGTGACCCTGGCGTCATTGAGCTTGCCCTGACCCGTCACCGTCAGATCGTTCACATGAAGATCTCCCGACCCGGTGACGCCACTGTTGTAACCATTCTTGATGGTCATCTTCTGGGCATAGACGGTCGCACCGTTGAGGTTGAGCATCGCCCCTTCGCTGATAGACAAGGTATCGAAGCGATAGGTCTGGCCCGATTTCAGGGTCGCCACGCAGCTGTTGCCCCCCCACGAGGCGCTCTTGTAGTCACCGGCAGCAGGAGAGATGGCCCCGTCGCAAGCGAGATCATTTTTCCCGCTGTAGGAGGGGAAGCCCCCCGGGTTGGCCGGAAACGCGTCGGGATCGCTGATGAAGGTCACATCCTTGAGCACACTGGCAAGGGTGCCGCTGACGTTGCAATTGGAGACCCAGGTGCCGTTGTTCCAGAAACCACCGTTGTTGCAGTTGGCGTTGGGCTGGATGTTTTTGGTCAGGAAGGGGTAACTGGCCCCCACAGTGGTGCTGATGATCTTGCTTTCATTGTTCATGCTCAGCACGCCGGGGGAGGCGTGGCTCTGCACCGGGAAAAGGAAGGCTTCGGTACACTGGCTGGCGGCCTGCACCGAGGTGGATCCCAGCAAGATCCACAACAGGGCGCCGCGAAGAGGCTGGCTGGACTTCATGGGGTCTGGCTCCTTGGCAGGGGGCTCATGGCGTCACTCCATCAAAAGCTTCCGCCACCAGGGTGCGGCTGACGGCAAAATCGGGGTTCGGGCCGCTGCCGGCATCGGGTTGGCCACAGCGCCCTTCACTGCTGAATCGGTATCCGGTTTGGGTCCCGCCGGCCGCACTCACCGGCACCTTGTTGCAGGTGACGATGGCCTGACAGCCCGTCAGTCCCGCATCGGTGAAACTGAGACTGGTGCTGGCGGCGCATTGCTGCCCTTGCCACTGGCCATTGGGATAGAGTCGATAGAGGGCAATTTCCAGCCCGCTCTGGGCCGCCATCAGGGCACGCACACCGCGCACCTCCACCGTGTGCTTCTCACTGCTGTCCACCAGGAAACGCCCCATGGCCGCCGCCAGCAGGGCCATGATGACGATGACGAAGAGGGCGATCAGGATGGCGCTGCCCCGCTGAGACCTCACCATGGAGGGAGTGTCAGGGCGCATTGAGGGTCTCCAGCTTGTGGTGGAAGACGACGCGCTCGTCGCGCTGCTCGAACTCCAGCCGCAGCCCCACCTCGCTCTGGTTGAAGGCGGCGGGTTCCCGATAGAAGTAATAGGCGGCGGGACGAATATGCTCCGCCATCAACCGGGTGGTCTCGCTGCTGCTCAGGGTGTCGTCGAGGGACTTGGCCATGCGCCAGAGGTTGCCCCCTCTCACGCAATAGAGCACCTGCTGGTTCGCAAAATAGATGCGCTGCCCCGGCGAGTCCTTGACGAAACCGTTACTGAGAGTCAAGGGCAGTGCGCCCGATACGTCGCTGCCCACATCGGTGACGCGGGCGGTACAGCTTCCCTGCAGGCAACCCTGATTCAGGAGGCCCATGCTCGCGAGGGGATACACGATGGCAAGATCCTCATTTTTCTTGGGGAGCACGGATGGCGTGACTATGCTGAGCCCGGTGCTGACCACAGAGCCCAGATAGCGACTGGCGGTGGCGATGGGCCAGAACCGCAGACAAGCCCCCTGCTCCTGGGCACCGCCCCCTTCGTCCTCGACCCGCACCGAACCGGGGACGGCGTCACGCACCTCGCGATTGAGCCGCTCCAGGGCGAAACGGGCATCGCTCATCAGTTGCTCGCGGCGGCTGGCATCTCCGTAGATCTGGGTACCGATGCCGATAAACTGGCTGGAGAAGGTCGCCATCACCCCGAGCAGCAGGATCACCATCACCAGCTCCACCAGGGTGAAGCCCCCCTCACGCCCGGGTCGGACGCGGTAACAGGCGAGTCTGGCACATGGGTGTTCCCACGCGGCATCACGGGAATGTGGCTCGCCCATCAGTAGTTCCCCCGATAGAGGCCGAAGACCAGCTCGCTCCCGTCCGGCAGGCGCACGGTCAGGGTGATGCGCTTGCCGATGGACTCGGCCCCCTCCCCCATGCTGCCAAAGAGGGTGTCCGGCACCACCGCGATCTTCACCTGATAGCGCCGATACTCCTCCTCGCTGCTCGCGGCCGAGGCCTGGGTAAAGTAGCTGGCGTCCACCCAGCGGCCTGCCGTGTCGAAATCGTCCACGTCGTTGAACTGGTAGGGGCGGGTCTCGCCACCATCGGGGCCATAATCGGCGCTCGCCGTGCAGGGGGGATAGGTAAAGGCGGGCACACCGGCCGTCTCGCCACAGCGAAAACGGCCGCCGTTGTGATCGGAATGCTCGTCGAAAGACTTCTCCAGCATCTCGCCGAGGATGCGCTGGGCGAGCTGGGCGGCGCGTACCTGCTGCACCGGATCCACCGCCTGGGGAGCCTGATTGACAAGCAGCCCCAGGATGCCGGTGAGCGCCACGGCCAGCAGCACGATGCCGACCACGAACTCGACCAGGGTGAAGCCGCGGCGCGCCTTAGGGGATCGCATGGATATAGCCTTCCGACTCGATGCGCAGCCGGGCACTCTCCTGGCCGCTGCTGACCGCCAGTTCGCAGCCGTTGATGCAGCCTGGCCACAGGGGCCTGCCGCTGCGCTTGTCGAAATGGAATGCCCCCAGGGGGGAGAATTGCAGGTTGCCGGACGCCTGCACCAGGCGCCCGCGACTCTGCTCATCCCCACGCCAGCCCGAAATGGGGGCAGGCGCACAGCTCGCCCCGGTCAGATGGCCAAAACGCCCCGCCTCCAGCACCAGCTGGGTGCAGCGCGCGTCCCCTTCCTGCATGTTCATGGTCTGCACCAGCCGCAGCCGGGCCACCAGCTCGTCACGCAGGGTATGGGTTTCAAAGCCGCCTTTGCCCAGCCACTTGGGCACGGCAAAGGCGGCCAGAATCCCGAGCAACAGGATCACGATCACCAGTTCAATCAGGGTGAAACCCTTGGCTGTCGACATTCATGCCCTCATCGGGAATAACGAAAAAGCGAGGCCGAAGCCTCGCCTTGTCACATTACTATTCAGTACATACCTTGCTGGCATTGATTTTGCCAAGAACGGCAGTTGCTGGATCGCTATCAGTGGCTTCTTTATACAACACACAATCAGCCTTTTCCTTGGCATCAACCGGAGCAAAGCTATAAGAATCCCTGGCACTGGATGCAGAGCTCCAAGAACCGTCGATTGTTACTGCCTTGGCAATGCCATCTTTAGAGGCTCTGGGATAACCATATACAACCGCAATAGTGGTGTTATCAGCGCTGGACACTGAAGCACTGGGTGAAGCTTCTACCCCTTCCAAGGCTGCTTTGCTATATACCAGTTGGGAAGAGCTCTGCACGGCAGCCAGTACACCGCTTGCCGCAGCAGTTTTGGCATCCTCCTGCAGATTCAGGAACTTGGGTGCGGCGGTGACCGCCAGAATGCCCAGAATGATGATCACGATGACCAGTTCGATCAGGGTAAAGCCCGATTGCTTTTTCATTACGTCTTTCCTCGGTTTATCAATTGATATGGGTGGTCACCTGGCCGGAGGCCGGGCGATAACTGAAACTCATGAACGCATCCGTGCTCCCTTGCGGGTCCTGATAACGTCCATCACTTCCCTTGCTCAGGCTGTTGACCAGATAGTAACGGCAGACCGAATCCAGTCCATTGTTGCTCACCGTGGCATAGAACTTCAGGTCATTGCCGCTACCGCGCACCTCGTCAAAGCGGGCAGTAGCCTTGGGAGGATTCTGCAACAACCCCTCCCAAATATTGAGGCAGCGGGCCGCCGTCAGGCTGGCCGGATCCACATCGGGCGTGCCACTTGCTGCCGTGTCCATGGGATACCCGGGAGAGAGCTCGCCATTGCTGACCTGGCTGTCGGTCGGCGTGGTCAGATAGAAACGCGAGCCGTCATAGAGCACGGTGTTGAGCCCATCCTGCCTGGCACGCCCTTCGGCCTCCCACTGGGCACGCACCAGGGACACTCCGGTGGCGAAACCGCCGGACACCCCTTCCACGCTCGCCTTCTTCGCCTCGTCGGTCACATCGAGAAAACGGGGCAAGGCGGTGACGGCCAGGATCCCCAGGATCACGATGACGATCACCAGCTCAATCAGGGAAAAACCGGCCATCCGGCCAAGCGCCCTAACGGGTCTCACTCTCTTTGCTGCCATGCTGCCTCCGTAAGGGCCCGCATTATTTCATGCGGATAGAAAAAAATCATGTCAATGAAATACTTGAAGCACCCAATCAGGGGCGAGCCACCACCCGGCCATCGGTGAAGCTGTAGTGCAGCCAGTGCCCTTCCTGGCCGAATTCACACCCGCCGCCCCCTTCGCTGGCAAGGGCCTGCCAGGATGAGAGCCCCTCATCGTGCCCCAGCAGGGCGAGCCAGAGCTGACGGCAATCGACCGATGGCGACTGGCGCGGCAACACCGCCAGAGGCCAGCCCCGCTCATCGAACTGCCAGGCTGTGCCCTCGGCATGGAGCACCGACGGACGCCGCTCGTCGAGCCAGCGTCCGTGCAGGCGCTGGGCCCGCTGTGCGAACTGCTCACCGAGCAGGCTGGCGCTGATGGCCAGCGCCTCTTCCCTGTGATTGCGATAGCTCATGACCAGGGTCGTGACGATGACTGCCAGCAGGATAAAGACGACGACCCGCCGATATCCCCCCAGCCAGTGCTCATCCTGCTCGGACTCTCTGCTCATGCTCTTTTATACCTTGTTCTCTGTGCCCGGCACGGGCGGCATCGAAGATACTGCCTACTGACCGCGAACAGCTCTCATCATGTCCCACATGGGAGTGAAGATACCCAGCGCCAGCACCAGTACCATGACCGCCACTATGCCGATGAGGATGGGTTCGATGCGGGCGGTGAGGCTCTTGAGGTCATAATCCACCTCACGCTCGTAATACTCGGCCGCTTCGTGCAGCAGCTCGTCCACCTGGCCGGTCTCCTCCCCCACCGCGATCATCTGCATCACCAGAGGGGTGAAGAGGCCGCTGGCCCCGGCGGTGCGCAGCAGGCTCTCCCCCCGCTCGATGCCGCCCCGCATGTCGCGGATCTGCCCCGCCATCCAGGCGTTGTCCACCGCATCGGCCACCAGGGTCAGCGCCGTGTTGAGCGGCACGCCGGCCTTGAGCATCATGGAGAAGCTGCGGGCAAAACGGGCAAGCAGGGAGCGCTCTATGATGGAGCCGACGATGGGCAGCCGCAGCTGCCATCTGTGCCAGGTCAGCCTGCCTTTGGTGGTGGCAACCCAGCGTCGCCAGCCGACGACTGCGCCCACCAGGATGGCGAGCAGCAGCCACCAGTAGTGAACGAAGAAGTGGGAGGTGGCCAGCAGGATACGGGTCGCCAGCGGCAGCTCCACCCCGAACTTGGCAAACATCCCGGCAAAGACGGGGATCACCATGATGTTGAGGATCACCATGGCGACGGCGATGGCAATCAGCACGAAGGTGGGGTAGCGCATGGCGGTCTTGATCCGCTTGCGGGTCTCCAGCTCCAGATCGAAATAGTTGGCGAGCTGCAGGAAGGCCTCCTCCAGCTGACCCGTGTTCTCCCCCACGTGGATGATGGCCACGAAGAGGCTGCTGAACACCTTCGGGTGCGACTGCATCGCGCTCGACAGCGGCCGGCCGTTGGCCAGATCCTCCCCCAGGGCGTGAAGCGCCCGCTTGAGGGGCTTGCTGTGGGCGCTCTCCTCCAGCCCCGCGATGGCGCGCAGGATAGGGATGCCTGCACGGGTCAGGGCATACATCTGGCGGCTGAAGACCACCAGCTCCTCCAGCTTGACGCTCCCTTCCAGCAGCAGCGACCAGTCGATGCTGGCAGACCTGGCCTTGCCGGCCTTCAGCTCGGTGGGCATCACCCCGCGGCGCATCAGCTGCTCGGCGGCGGCCAGTTCGCTCACCGCTTCCACCACACCGCTGACGGCCTGGCCCTGGCTGTCACGCCCCTTGTAGGCAAAACGGTTCATGGGCGACCCCGGCAGAGTGATTCAGTACGATCCAGATGCCTCATGCGTTACCCCAGGTCCTCGGCCAGCCGAAGCACCTCGTCCACCGAGGTGATCCCCTCGCGGGCATAGTCGAGCGCCGTCAGGGCCAGGGGGCGGTAGTGCTCGTGCGCCCGTGCCGCCCGGGCAAACCCCTCGGCATCGTTGCGGCGCAGGGCATCCATCATGGATTGATCCAGCTCCAGCAGCTCGTAGACCCCGATCCGGCCCGCATAGCCGGTGAAGTTGCAGCTCTGGCAGCCCCGCCCCTTGCGATAGCGATGCTGGCCCGGCGCTTCACCGGAGAGCACGGATAGCCAGGTGGCCTGCCCCTCGTCAGGCGCCGTCTCGCAGGCGCAGTGTTCACACACCCGCCGCACCAGGCGCTGGGCCACCACGGCCCGCAGGGCGCTCGCCACCAGATAGCCGGGCGCCCCCATGTCGATGAGACGCAGAGCACTGGTCACGGCGTCGTTGGTGTGCAAGGTGGTCAGCACCAGGTGACCCGTGATGGCGCCGCGCAGGCCGATCTCCACCGTCTCGTTGTCCCGCATCTCCCCCACCAGCAGGATGTCCGGATCCTGGCGTAGGGTGGAGCGCAGCACCTGGGAGAAGGTGAGCCCTATCTTGGGATTGACCTGCACCTGGCTGATGCGGGGCAGACGGTACTCCACCGGGTCTTCCACCGTGATGATCTTGTGGCTGGCCTGGTTGAGCTCGGAGAGGGCGCCGTAGAGCGTCGTGGTCTTGCCGCTGCCGGTCGGGCCCGTCACCAGGATCATGCCGTGAGGGCGTTTGAGCTGACGGCGGAAGCGGGTCAGGATGGCGGGTGGCATCCCGGTCTCGGCGAGCGACAAGATGCCGGAGGATTGATCCAGCAGCCGCATCACCACGGACTCGCCATACTGCACCGGCATGGTGGACATCCGCACATCCACATCGCGGCCGCGCACCTTCATGTTGAAGCGGCCATCCTGGGGCAGACGCTTCTCGGAGATGTCGAGCCCGGCCACCAGCTTGAGGCGCAGCACCAGCGCCTGGGCGATGCGCACCTCGTTGAGGATGTTCTCGTGCAGCACGCCGTCGATACGCTGGCGAATGCGCAGCACCTTCTCGTCCGGTTCGATATGGATGTCGGAGGCCCCCACCTGTACCGCGTCCTCGAACAGGGAGCGCAGCAGCTTGGCCACCGTCGCCTCCCCCTCGTCGGCTGCGGCATTGAGGCTGCCGGCCCCCAGCTCGAAGCCGGTCTCCTGGTGCTCTTCGTGCAGTTGCACCGCGAAGTTCTCTATCTCCCGGGTGCGGCGATAGAGGCGGTCGAAATACTCCAGCAGCTGGCCTTCACGGGCCACGGCCAGCACCAGCTCCCGCGGGCTGAGCAGGGCAGCGATGGCGTCGAGGGCGCTCAGATCCGCCGGATCCGACATCACCACGGTGACCTTGTCGTCGCTCAGGTTGACGGCCAGCGCCCGGTAGCGGCGCGCCTGTACCTCGGGCAACAGCGCCACGGCCGAGACGTCGATGGTGAGGTTGTTGAGATCGAAGAAGGGCACATCCAGCTGACGGGCGAGGAAGGTCAGCAGTTGCACCTCGCTGATGAAGCCGAGATCGATGAGGGTGGTCCCCAGCTTGCGGCCGGTCTGGCGCTGCTGCTGCAGGGCGAGCTGCAGCTGATCATCCGAGATGATCTGTTCCTGTACCAGCAGGTCGCCTAGGCGCATTTTCAGTCTGGGTTGTGCCATTGTTGCTCCGATCTCTGTTGCTTCACGCCCGCTGCCTGGTCCGATGGCATGGGCTCATCGAACTGCCGCTTTAATCAATGGGTCAGTTGGCCAATTCGTTGTTCGAGCCATTGGGTGGAGGCCTCCCCCAGATTGCCGTGCAACTGGGCATTGCGATAGGCATCCAGTGCCCGCTGACGGTGTCCCTGACCATCCTCCGCCACCCCCAGTCCCAGCCACCAGCGCCCCTGATCTGGCTGCTGGCGCAACAGCCTGACGTACATCTCGGACGCCTGGACAGGCTGCCCCAGCTCCTGGGCAAGGCCGGCCCAGGTGGCGTAATAATCCAGATTGCTGGCAATATCGGGCTGATAGCCGGTGAGCCAATCCAGCGCCTTCTGCCGATCCCCTACGCTGATGGCCACACGGGCCAGCAGCAGACGCAGGTCCGCCTGCGCGGGATCCAGCCTCAGCCCCTCTTCCAGCACCTGGGCGGCCTCGGTCAGCCGTCCGGCGCCATAGAGCAGGCCCGCCAGCTGTTCCCGCGCCCCCTGGTTGTGGGGATCGTGGGCCAGCACCTCGTAGTAGCCATCCTGCGCCTCCTGCATCCGTCCCTTGGCCATGGCCGTGGTCGCCTTGCGCTCGGCCAGGGTGGCCAGCTCGGCGTCGGAGAGTTCCACCGTCTCGATCTTCAGGATCCCGGGTTTGCGCGGCGCGGCGGGTGCAGGCGCCTCTTCGGCGCTCTGCTCCGCGGCCAGCTCGGCATAGAGGTCCGGCTGCAGCTCCTCGTCGCTCGGGATCGTCTCGTCCCCCAGCGCTTCCTCCGGATTGCCCTCATCGGCGAGCACGGCCTCATCGGCCGGAGCCTGCTCGGCTGCGGAGGGGGCCACTCTCGCGGCGGTCGACTCGGCACTGGCGGCGGGCACCTTTGCCACTGGCGCAGCAGAGGAGACCGCCTGCGTGGTGGCCACCACCGCCAGGGGCGCGGATGGCGCCACCGCAGGGGCGGTGCGGGGGGCCTCGACCTGCGCCGCTGGCAGGGAGGCTCGCAGGCTCTGCTGCCAGAAGATCCAGGTGCGCCAGCCGAGGATCCCCAGGGCCAGGGTACACAGCAGGGTCAGCACCAGCATCCACCAGCCTTGCTGGCGCACCGGCGCCACATAGACGGCGGCTCCCTCGGCCTCTTGCTGACGCCTATCCAGATCTTTCAGCATCTGATTGATCACGCTCATGACCAGACTCCATACGCCAGGGCGGTGCCCAACAACAACAACAGGGGCCACCAGAGGGTGAGACGGCCACGGCGGACATCATCGGTATCCCGGATGGCGAGCCGGACCAGGGCGCTGTCGATCCGCCACACACCGCGACCATAGGCCAGCATCAGGCACTTCTGCGCCAGTATGTTGATGAGGCGGGGAATGCCGCGGGATGCGCGCCACAGCCTGCGCAGGGCGCGGCCATCGAACAGGGCGGCCCCGCGATAGCCGGACACCTGCAGCCGGTACTCCAGATAGGCCCGGGTCTCGTCGAGCCGCAGCGGCCGCAAACGGTAGGAGAAGCCGATGCGCTGGCGCAGCTGGCGCAGACGGGGTTTGCCGAGTCGGTTATCCAGCTCCGGCTGGCCGAACAGCACGATCTGCAGCAGCTTGCTGGATTCGGTCTCCAGGTTGCCAAACAGCCGGATCGCCTCCAGAGTCTCGTCGGGCAGGGCCTGCGCCTCGTCGATCAGCACCACCACCCGGCTCCCCTGCCTGTGCAGGGCGATGAGATGGCGATGGATGCGATCCGTGAGATCCAGCTCGCTCTCCCCCGCCAGCGTCAGCCCCAGCTCCAGGGCCAGGGCCGTGCGCAGCTCCCCCGGAGTGAGATGGGGGTTGGGCAGCCAGGCCAGACGCACCGGGCAGGCCTCGGAGCCGAGCTCGCTCAGCAGCTTGCGACAGAGCAGGGTCTTGCCGGTGCCGACCTCGCCAGTCACCTTGATGAACCCCTCCCCCTGGGAGAGCGCCCAGTTGAGCACCTGCATGGCCTCCTCGTGGGGGGGCAGGCCGTAATAGAAACCGGTGTTCGGGGTCAGGCCAAAGGGGGCTTCCCGCAGTCCGAAGTGGCTCAGATACATGCACCCTCCCGGCCAGAGTCCCGGGTGCGCAGCCGCAGACAGCCCCGGATCAGCGACATGGCGCCTCCGCCGTCGGGCAGGGCAGACTGGCTGCAGCTGGGAGGCGCCGCCACATGGGAGAAGGAGTGCTCAACAGGCGCGTCATCCCGGATCAGCCCTTGGGGGGATACCATTTATCGAGCAGCTCGGAGGAGCGTTGCAGCTCTTTCTGCCAGGTGTCTTTTTCCACCACGGTGGGCTTGAGCAGGATCACCAGCTCCACCTTGCGGTTGCTCTCCCGGCGGTTGGTGAAGGCCTCGCCGACCCAGGGGATGTCACCCAGCAGGGGCACCTTGCTGACAATCTCCTGCCTGTCGGTCTTCATCAGACCACCGATGACGATGATGTCCCCATTGTTGGCCTGCACCACGGTATCGGACTCGCGGATGGAGCTCTTGGCAAGCGGCAACACCAAGGGATCGGCGGTGCCGACGCTGATGGTCTTGCTCTGCTCCTCGGTGTCGATGACGGAGGGGTGGATATGCAGCAATACCTTGCCCTGCTCGTCGATCTGGGGCGTCACGTCCAGGGCTATCCCCGAGAAGAAGGGGGTCAGCTCCACGTTCGGGGTGACGATGGGGGCCGAAGTCCCCGAGGTGGTGGTGGTGGTCGAGGCGTTGGTGACGAAGTATTCGTCCGTCCCCACCTTGATCACCGCTTTCTGGTTGTTGGTGGCCGTCACGCGCGGGCTGGAGAGGGTGTTCACGTCCCCCTGGGTCTTGAGCAGGCTGACCGCGACGTTGAAGTTGCCATCGGAGATGGTGAAACCGGCGCCGCCCCCCAGAGCCCGGAAGATCTGGTTGGGGGTAGAAGCGATGGGGCTGTCCATGAGGGAGCCGCCCCCCGTGATGCCCTTGCCGCCGTCCCAGCTTGCGGAGAGACCGCTCCAGTCCACCCCCTGCTCGTAACCCTCGTTGAGGGACACTTCCAGGATCCGCGCCTCCAGCACCACCTGGCGCTTGAGGTGTTCGCCGGACTGGTCCAGGAACTCGCGCACTGCCTTGAGCTCCTTGGGATAGGCACGCACCGTGACCAGGCCCGCCTGGGGACTGGTGATGACGGCCCGCCCTTCCCCTGTGCCGATCAGGGTCTGCAGGGCATCCCGCAGATCGGTCCAGTAGTCGTTGTTGCTGTCCGTCTCGATGCGGGTGCCGTTGCTGTTGGTGTTGTTGTCACCGCCGGCGGTGTTGCCCTGGCTGTTGTTGTTGCCGCTGTTGTTCAGGCCGTTGTCGAAGTTGTTGTTATTGCCATTGTTGTTGTCATTGGCCGTCACCCCGCCTGTGCTCACCGAGGTACGGGAGAGACCGCGCCGGGCCATCATCAGGTAGTTGACCGGAATGGTCTCGGTACGCAGACCGGCGGGATAGACGTGGAACACGTTGCCCTTACGCTGTACATCGAAGCCGTACATGTCGCCGACGGTCGCCAGCGCCTCCTGCAGGGTCACGTCCTTGAGTTCTACCGAAATGACGCCCGCCACACCGGGATGGACCGCCACGCTGTAGCGGGAGCCCTTGAACAGGGAGCCGAAGAACTCCACCGCGTCCACGTCATGGGCCGCGATGCGCATCCGCTTCTCGGAAATGGTCATCGGCTGCTGGGGACGATTGAGCTGCAACAGCTCGCTCTGCACCGAGGGCGGCAGGGAAGTCAGGGGGGCGGTCGGGCTCTGCTCGCTCATCGCCTGCTTGAGTGCATCTTTGGCCTGTACCGGCTCGGGGTGACGATAGGTAGTGCAACCCGCCACCGCCAGCGCGAGGGGAAGCAGACAAAAAGGGGGGTTTTTCATGTTATTCGTGCACCTGACTCGCTATGAAACTCGACAAACCTGGCCCGCACCATCCCGTGCGACACCCACTTCACATCCGGATCTTGCTGCCAAACAGGGTCAGTGTCTGGCGTTTGCCCGCTTTTTCCAGCACCACGCTGTCGGCGCTGATCCCCACCAGCCGGAATCCGTTGACCTGCTGGCCGACCCGGTAGCTTTGACCGTCGAGCACCGCCAGGGCGGGCCCGCTCCCCAGGATGACGCTCTGCAACCTGGGCAGACCGGCCTCCTTGGCGACACTCGCCGCCGAGCCGGATCCCGCCAGGGGCAAGGTGGGATCCTGCAGCACCTCGGCCTGGGCCTGCAGCGCGAGCAGGCTCCCCCACAGGGCCAGCCAGCGCCAGGATGGGAAGGCAAAAATGCGGGATCCCGTCCCGCCGACATGCCGCTTAACCACGGATGAACTCCTTGCTGGTGCTGAGGGTGTAGATCTCCATCGCTACCGCCGCCTTGGGATGCTCGACCACCCGGTAGTCAAAGCCCTTCCAGTAGAAGTGGCGAGGCAGGGCTTCGAGCGCTTTCAGGTACTGGTAGACATCGAAATAGCCGCCCTCCAGCTGAAGCCGGATGCCGTGCCTGAACAGGTTCACCTTCTGCTCCCCGGCCATCAGCGGCTCGGGCTTGAGGGAGGTGAGCGCCAGCATATGCAGGTTGGCGGAGCGGGACAACAGGGCTTCCAGCACCGCGGGCATTTCGTGGGCGGGGATCAGATCCACCGTCTGAGCCAGCAGCTCGGCATCCATCTGGCGCAGAGTGGTCTCGACACCGGCGAGCTGATCGCGCACCTGGGCATCGGGATCCCGCCCCAGTCTGGCCTGCTTGCCCTGGTTTTCCAGGGTCAGGATCTCCAGATCCCGCTGCGCCGCAGCCAGGGCCTGCCGATCCTGGCCCAGCCGGGTGTCGGCGTCATCCAGCCAGCCATAGATGCCCATGGCCCCGAGCAGCACGACCCCGGTCAACAGAATGAGGATCCGCTCGCGCAGGCTGAGGGCTGCGATCTGCTGCGCCCATCCCTGCCATTGTGCCTTCATGTCCATCAGGGAGTCTCCCGCGCTATGCCACTGAGCTGGAAGGCAAGCTGGCCCTCCTTGTCCCGACTCAGGGTGAGCTCGCCAAACTGCTTGCCCGCCAGGGAGGGGGTCTGCTTGAAGCGGTTCACCCAGGCGGGCACGTCCTGACTGCGTTCGGCCACACCCGCGAGGTTGATGCGCCCGTCGCTTATCTCGATCCGTTGCAGGGAGAGGCGGGGATCCCGCAGGCGGGCAAGGTCCGCCATCACCCCCGCATAGCCCTGGGATTTTTGCAGGGAGAGGTGGCCAAGCTGCTGCATCAGCGCCTGTTTGGCCCCCAGCTCTTCCCGCTTGTCGGCCAGTTGCCGCTGCAAGTCTGCATTCGCCAGATGGCGCGCCAGCTCCGCATCGAGACGCCTGGCCTCGCCGCGCTGCACGTCGAGCTGTGCCCGCACGCCAGCCAATTCACGATCGAGGCCCTGCTGTTGCCAGCCATAGAAGAGGGTGGCCCCCAGCAACAGCACCAGGACGCCGCCCCAGACCAACGCCATCTGGGGCAGGCTGGCCCACAGACGTCTTGGCCGGAATTCGGCGCCATAGAGGTTGATATGGTGTTTCATCAGTCGCTCCTGCCCAGGGCCGCGCCATAGGCACTGAGGTATTCGACTCCTGCCAGTACCGCCTTGTTTGCCATGGCCGACACCGGGAAACCGAATGTCTGTTCCAGATGACGCACCAGTACCCCCATGGCGGAGGAGGCGATGGCCAGTTGCAACTGGCCGGGCTCGGGCAGCTTGAGATGGCCGGCCAGATAATCGATGGATCGCTGGATCTCCAGCGCCAGCGCGTCGAGCTGGTCGGCATCTGGCTCATGGCTGCCGGTGAGGCTCGCAAATCCGCGCAACTGGCGGGAGAAACAGAGTCCACCCCGATGGAAGACCAGCAGTTGCAGCTCCTGCCCCCGGGGTTGCCAGAGCAGCATGCGCACCATCTGGTCCGCCTCGTAGAGGGCCGTCATGGCCAGCTCGTCACTGACGATGGCCTCCAGGGTCGCCGCGCCGTTGACCGCATCCGCCACCTGCTGCACCCGGCTCTTGGGCATGCAGACAACGTTGATGCGCGGACGCCCGGCAGGGGGCGTCGGCAGGTCCACATAATCCATGGCGAGCTGCAACACCGGCTCGTTGACGAAATCCTTGATGGCCCAGGGCAGGGCCCCCGCCATCTCGGCATCGGGGACGGCGGGCTTGTCGATCTGGATCTGCTGATAAAGGCTGGCCGCGAGGGCCACCCGCACCTTAGACTTGGCCAGACCGTGCCGGGAAAACAGCTCGGCCAGGGCCTTGGACCAGTCGTGGGGGCCGTTGACAGGCTGGCTGGCAAACACGGGAACGGGGTCCACGCAGGCCAGCAGAATGCGATCGCTGGCCAGCAGGATCCCGACCTGATGGCTGGAGGGAGAACGCCTGAACAGTGACTTCATCTGGATCTTCACCTGGCCGCGTAAAACGGACTAAACCTTAACATAAACAGGCTATTAGCCTCCAACTTTATGACAAACGACGCATCGACGGCCACGCTGGCACCCACGGGAGACGATCCCATGGCTCCCCTTCAGCTCCCCTCCCCCCTGCACCGGATCCGGCATCCTCTGCTGGCCGCCCATGACGTCACGCTCTGGTGCAAGCGGGACGATCTGATCCACCCGACCCTCTCCGGCAACAAGTGGCGAAAGCTCAAATACCATCTGCAACAGGCACAGATGCTGGGCAAGGGCCACATCCTCTCCTTTGGCGGCGCCTACTCCAATCACATCCACGCCCTGGCCGCAGCAGGACTCAGACTGGGACTGCGCACCACGGGCATCATACGCGGTGAAGGGGATACCGTCAGCAATCCCACCCTGAAAGCGGCCAAAGGCTGGGGCATGGATCTCGTTTTTGTCGACCGGCAGGACTATCGCCGGCGCCAGGATCCCGAATGGCTTGCCCGGTTCGAGGATGACGACACCCTGCTGGTACCGGAAGGAGGCAGCAGCCCGCTGGCCATCTCCGGGGTGGCCGAGCTGGTCGACGAGGTGCCCTTCTCGCCGGATCTCTGGGTGCTGCCCTGCGCCAGCGGCGGCACCCTGGCGGGGCTCATCGCGGGCAAGCGGGCGCAGGAGCAGATCCTGGCCATCGCCGTGCTCAAGGGGGCCGATTTCATCACCGGCGAGGTATGCCGGTTGCATCCGGCGGCGGCCACCACCCCAGGCTGGCGCATTGCGCTGGATCACCACGACGGCGGCTATGCCAGGTTCAGTCCGGCACTCTGGCAATGGGTGCAGGCATTCAGTGCCGAAACCGGCTTGCCGCTGGAACCCATCTACAGTGGCAAGGCGATGTGGGGGCTGTTTCGCGAACTGGCGGCAGGCCGGATTGCGCGCGGCAGCAAGATCATCTTCATCCACACCGGTGGCTTGCAGGGGCTGGCGGGCCTGCAGGAGCAGGGCCGCCTGTCACCCCGGCCGGGGCGCTAGTCAGGCAGGTTGAGGGGCTCGGGGTCGGCAAACCAGGGACCTTGACCGGCATGCACGCCCAGGTGTCGCAACATCTTCCACTCGTCGCCACTCTCCACCCCCACCGCGATGACCCGGGTCTGGGTATTGGCACAGCCCCCCACCAGACTGCGTACCGCCATCTGGTTGACCTGGCGCAGGTGGATCTCCCGCACCAGGCTGGGGTGCAGCTTGAGGAAGTGGATCTCGAACTCCTTGATGTACTGGGTGCTCACCACATCCTGGCCCGCATGATCGATGGCCAGCCTGCACCCCAGCATGCGCATCGCCCGAAGCGGCCGCTTGAGGGCCTCGTAGTGGCGGGTCACCTGGGACTCCGACAACTGCAGGATCAACCCCTCGTTGGTACTGCGCGGCAACTGGAACAGCTCGAAGAAGAGCTCGCGCTGGAACTCGCGGGTGAGCAGGTTCTGGGCGCACAGAGAGAGGCTGATGGGGCAGCTCGATGCCGGTCGCTGGCGCAGCAGTCGCAAGGCTCGGGCCACCACCAGCCTGTCCAGCGGCAGCAGCAGACCGGCCTTCTCCGCCATGGGCATGAAGACCCCCGCCTGCAGCTCCCGGCCCTGCTCGTCGTGAAGGCGGATGAGCAGCTCCTGCTGCAACACCACCTGATCCCGCTCCTGCTGCACAGGCTGGACGTAGAAGTCGATGCCCTGCTCCTCGATGCGACGGCTGATCAGGGTGCGCCAGCGCACCGTTCCCTTGCTGCTCGCCTCCTCGTTGAGGGATTTCTCGAACAGGAACCAGCCGCTGTGTCCTTGCAGGCGTGCGCTCTTGAGCGCCAGCTCCGCCTCTTCCTGCACCTTGAGCAGGGAATCCTGTGCCTGATAGCAGACCGCACCGAGATAGACGGCGGTGTCGGCATTGACCGCTTCGGGCCAGTGCAGCCGCTGCAGACTCTTGAGCAACTGGCTGGCGCCGTCCACCATCTCGCTCTCTGACATGTTCGGCAGCAGCACGGCAAAGACCTGACCGGCATAGCGCGCCTGCAGGGCTCCGCTGTGCTTTCGCACGAAGGCGGCGATGGTGGCGCTCGCCTCCATCAGGAGTTCCTGGCTCGGGCGCCCGCTCAGCTCGGGATCCAGCTCTTCCAGACCGGCCAGCTCGATCAGCAGCACACCGCCGCTGATCACGCTTGCCTCCATGATGGCGCTCTCCAGCCGGTTGTCGAAGAAGAGGCGGTTGCCGATGCCCGTTGTCTTGTCAACGAAGGCGTTGCTGCGGATGAAGTTGTCGAAGCGGCTGCGCTCCTTGCGGGCGTCGGCCAGCTCGGTCAGCAGATGGGTGAGGGCCTGACTGGCCGAAACAGGCCACTCCTCGGCAGGGTCATGGGCCAGCTTGGTCAGCTTGCCATCCAGGATCAGCTGGGCACGCTCCGCCAGCAGCTCGGCACCGCGCAACTGCAGACGCAGCCAGCGGATGGAGTACCAGAGCCCGAACACCACGATGAAGATACCCAGAGAGATGCCGAACATCGCCTTCATGGAGTACTCGAACTCCTTGAACGGCCTGTCCAGCTTGAAGTCGGCCCGCATCCCGGCCTGATTGGGGATCGCCTCGCTGTAGGCGATCAGCAGGCTCTCGTCCGTCTGCTGCTGCACATCGCGAAACCAGTAGACCCGCTGCTTGTCCTGACGGATCTCCAGCTCCACCACATGGGAGGCCCGCAACAGGGAGGGCAGCCACCGGGCAAGGGCTTGCTGGTCATCGGTCACCCCCAGTTGCTTGTCGATGATCTCCACCAGGGAGTCGACCCGGTTCTGCTGCAGCTCCATTCCCATCTGGCGGAAACTGAAGACCCCGCCGAGCATCACCATGGCCATGGCCGAGATCACGCACAGCGTAATAAAAGAGACGAGTTGAGTGGTCAGTTTCATGTGCCTTTCCGTAGCCGACAACATCCATAGGACATCATGGTATCAGCCCAGACCAAACGCCGCCTATGGATGAAGATCCCGCTTCTGCAAATAAGCGGGCGGATGCGTCATGCGGCGCCGTTGCGCGGGCCGCACAAGAGGCATCAAGGGAGAGAACGAGGGGACACAGGCTGAGGAGCGGACAGAAAAATGGTCCCACAACGGGGACCAAAAGAAACACTCATATCAAAACTAACACTCTGTGCTACTGACAAAAATAGATACAGGAGTATTGAACACACGGTGAGTCAAACCGCACCGCTACTTTAGCCACTTCAGATAAGCTGGACAATTGTCATTTATGACAGGTCAGCGATTGAATCTTGTTCAGGTGTGTAGCCATATCCTTTATTTATCAATTAATTATCGTTTTTGTTCCAAGTGTGACCAACTTGGCTCAAATCGATGCAGCTAATGCTATGATGCTTGAGTCTCAATCGGGTTGTTTCATTTCAGGGAAGAAGGATGCTCACCATGTCAGCACGATCTCCGTTATGGATTCCTCTGGGCCTCTTCTGTGTGCCCCCGCTGTTGATGCTGTTGCTCACCCCCCTGTTGAGCGACAAGCTGGCTCACCACCTGTTGCAGACAAAGGAAAGGGATCTGCTCGACTACCAGTAGGAGCGCAACCTGCTCCTGGATCACGATGTCCCCGCCCAACTCGCCCACTTTGCCTTCGATTGCGGCCCCAAAGACATGGCGCTGTTGCGCTCACCCCAGTATTACAACCGCCATATTCGCCTGGCCGGCCTGCAGCTTGCCAACGGGAGCGGCTGCTCCACCCTGGGCCCCGCGCTGCCCCAGCTTGCCGACGCCGGTATGCCGGTCTCCCCTGATTTTCACCTCTCCAGCACGGCCCCCATGTTCGATACCGAACGCGAAACCCTGGTCTATGCGAGACGCAACGGCAATCTGGCCTATTGGGTGCTCGACAGCAGCTGGAGCCATGAGCTGCTGCGCCCCCCCCCTGCAACGACTGTTTCTATCTGGAGTTCAACCACAAGCACCCGGCCCAGTTCGGGCTCTTTTTCCCCCGTGGCAACAAGCACATTCGAGAAGAAGCACAACCGATGCGGCTGCTCAGTTTCGACCCCCAGCATCAGGTGGAGCAGACCCTCTGGGCTGGCGAGGCACTGAAACGCTACGCCCGCTCACAGATACACCGCGATGGCCTCTGGTCGGCCGGGGCGCTGGGGGCGCTGCTGGCTGCCCTCTACTGGGGCCTTAGAAACTACCGGAGCTCCCTCAAAGGATTGCTGCAAAGAGGGCTGGCTCGGCGGGAGTTCATCCCCTTCTATCAGCCCATAGTGGACAGCAGAAACCGAAGGGTGGTGGGATTCGAGGCATTGCTGCGCTGGCAGCGAGGACGGGATCTGGTGTCGCCAGGCACCTTCATCGCCTATGCGGAGGAGCAGGGGCTGATCCTGCCGATGACGGATCAACTGCTGGAGCGCATCCTGGCGGATCTCCCCGTCCTGGCCCCGCACCAGTGGGTCAGCGTCAATCTGGTGGCGGGCCATATCGAGCAGCCTCGTCTGCGCACCCAGTTGCAGCGCCATGGCTGGCCCTCGCCGGCCCGCCTCATCTTCGAACTCACCGAGCGGGATCCCATCAAGCACATCCAGGGAGCCATGGCGGAGATCGCAGCCCTGCAGGAGAGGGGCTATCACTTCAAGCTGGATGACTTCGGTACCGGCTATGGCGGCTTTGCCTACCTGCAACGGCTCGGCATTCGCCAGATCAAGATCGACAAGATGTTCGTGGATACCATAGGCACGGACGACCTCAAGCGCAGCGTGCTGGATGCCACCATCGCCTTCGGCCTCAAATCGGGCATGGAGATGATCGCCGAAGGGGTCGAAACCCGGGAGCAGGTGGAATACCTGCATCGCCACGGAGTCCATCTGATCCAGGGCTACGTCTATGCCAAGCCCATGCCACTGAGCAAACTGAAGATCTGGCTGATGGCGTGGCAAGAGGGCGAGACAACCAGCCCCTCCGACCCGCACTGAGGCGGTATCTGCCCCGCCTCTAACCCTTTGCAACAAAATGATGCTCCGCATGAGGAGCATCTCCCCTTATCATGGGTCTGTGCACCCTGGGTGCACCAAGTCGCTCCATACCCCGTCGGCCGAGGCCGCCCCGAGATGAGAACCACTGCCTATGAAGTCTTTTATCCGACAAGAGATTGCTCTGCCTGCCGGTCTGCTGACCCTGCTCTTCTTCAAAACCCTGGGGAGCGACCTGCTGGCAGAGACAACCCCCCTTGCGGTCTACCTGCCGGTGTCGCTGGCCCTGCTTGCCATCGTGACCTGGGCCATCTTCTCCGTCGTGCGTCACTCTGACGCCCTCGCCATCAAGCTCGGGGAACCCTTCGGTACCCTGATCCTGACCCTCTCGGTCATCTCCCTGGAAGTGGTGATGATCTCCTCCGTCATGCTGACCGGCGATCCCAATCCCACCATGGCCCGCGACACCATGTTCGCGGTGGTGATGCTGGTCACCAACGGTCTGGTGGGCTTCACCTTGCTGTTTGGCGGCTGGCGCTATCACACCCAGAACTTCAATCTGGACGGGGTCAAATCCTATCTGGTGGCCATCATTCCCCTGGCTCTGCTCTGTCTGGTCCTGCCGAACTTCACCCAGGGCGGCACCCTGGGCAGCCTCTCCAAGGCCATGTCATGGATGCTGATCATCATCTCCATCCTGCTCTATGGTGTCTTCCTGCTGATCCAGACCCGCAGCCACAGCCACTTCTTCGTCGACAGCGATCACGAGGATCTCGAGGATCACCACGGCCCGCTGCAGAGCAACGTCTATCACACCCTCTTGCTGCTCGCCTACCTGGTGGTGGTGATCCTGCTGGCCAAGACCCTGGCCATCCCCATCAACTACGGGGTGCACGTGATGGAAGCCCCGATCGCGCTGGGTGGTTTCATCGTCGCCTGTATCGTACTGGCCCCCGAAGCGGTCGGCGCCATCAAGGCGGCCTTCAACAACCAGTTGCGGCGGGCCATGAATCTCTACTTCGGCTCCGTGCTGGCCACCATCGCCCTCACTGTACCCTCCGTGCTCTTCATCGGCTCCCTGATGGGGCAGGAAGTGCGCCTGGGCCTCTCCCCTGCCGACATGGTGCTGCTCATCACCACCCTCATGGTCTGTAAAGTGACCTTCAGCAGCGGCCGCACCCACGCCCTGCACGGCGCCACCCATCTTGTGCTGTTTGTCGTTTACCTGTTCCTGATGTTTGAACACGGATAAGGCTGCCAGCACTCACCCCGTGCTGTTCGTGGTTTATCTGTTCCGGATGTTTGAACACGGATAAGGCCGCCACCACCTGCCTGCTGCCACTCTGCGCAGCGCGCTTCCGATGGCCAAGCACAGGAGCGGCGCCCAAAGCCCAGAAATGAAAAGACCGCCCCATGGGCGGTCTTATTTATGGTTTGCTCAGACTCGGGGTCAGAGGCTGGGCAGAGTCCCGGCCGGGATCAGGTCGTTGTAGCTGGCACGGCCCAGCAGGGCGGCGGCCGCCTCGATGTCCGGTGCAAAGTACCTGTCCTTGTCATAGAAGCTGACCTCTTCCCGCAGACGGCCCTTGGCCAGCTCGATGAGCTCGGTGGAGCGCAGGGGAGCGCGGAAGTCGAGCCCCTGGGCCGCTGCCAGCAGTTCCACCGCCAGGATGCCACGGGTGTTCTCGGCCATGTCCGCCAGCCGGCGACCGGCGAAGGTGGCCATGGAGACGTGGTCCTCCTGGTTGGCCGAGGTGGGCAGGCTGTCCACCGAGGCCGGGTGGGCCAGGGTCTTGTTCTCGGAGGCCAGGGCCGCCGAAGTGACCTGGGCGATCATGAAACCGGAGTTCACCCCGCCGTTGTTCACCAGGAAGGCCGGCAGGCCGGACATGCGCGAGTCGATGAGTAGCGCCATGCGCCGCTCGGACAGCGACCCGATCTCGGCGATGGCCAGGGCCAGGTTGTCGGCGGCAAAGGCCACGGGTTCTGCGTGGAAGTTACCGCCGGAGATGATCTCCTCATCCTCGGCAAACACCAGGGGGTTGTCGGAGACCGCGTTGGCCTCGCACACCAGCACCTCGGCGGCCTGACGGATCTGGGTCAGGCAGGCACCCATCACTTGAGGCTGACAGCGCAGGGAGTAAGGATCCTGCACCTTCTCGCAGTTGTGGTGGGACATGCCGATCTCGCTGCCATCCACCAGCAGGTGGCGGTAGCAGGCGGCCGCGTCGATCTGGCCACGCTGACCGCGCACCGCGTGGATGCGGGCGTCGAAGGGTCGGCGGCTGCCCAGCGCCGCCTCCACGCTCATGGCGCCTATGGTGATGGCGCCGGCGTAGAGATCCTCGGCGTGGAACAGCCCTTCCAGCGCAAACGCCGTGCTCGCCTGGGTGCCGTTGAGCAGCGCCAGCCCCTCTTTCGGCGCCAGGGCGATGGGCTCCAGGCCTGCAATCTTGAGGGCAGTGGCGGCGTCGATCAGCTCGCCCTTGTGACGGGCCTTGCCTTCACCTATCAGCAGGCAGCTCATGTGGGCCAGGGGCGCCAGATCGCCGGAGGCACCGACGGAGCCCTTCTTCGGCACCACGGGGTAGACTTCGGCATTGATGAGGGTCATCAGGGCCTCGAGCACCGTCAGCCGGATGCCGGAGAAGCCACGGGCGAGCGAGTTGACCTTGAGCACCATCATCAACCGCACGGTGGCGTCATCCATGTACTCGCCAATTCCTGCCGCATGAGAGAGCACGATGGAGCGTTGCAGCTCGTCCAGCTGCTCCACCGGGATCCGGGTATTGGCCAGCAGGCCAAAGCCGGTGTTGATGCCGTAGACCACCCGGTTTTGCTCGATCACCTTGGTGACCACGGCGGCGGAGGCGTGGATCCCCGCCAGGGCAGCCGGATCCAGGCTGACGTGTACCGGCTCACGGCTGACACGGCGCAGGGTGGCGAGGCAGAGTTTGCCCGGTTGCAGATTGAGTTCGAACATCTTATTTCACCCCTTTGCCGGTGGCGTCGATCATCGGCAGATCCAGTTTCGCCTCAACGGCACAGTTGATGGCAATCTCGTAGCCGGCGTCGGCGTGACGCATCACCCCGGTGGCCGGGTCGTTGCGCAGCACGCGGCCGACCCGCTTGGCGGCATCGTCGGTGCCGTCACAGACGATCACCACGCCGGAGTGCTGGGAGAAGCCCATGCCCACACCGCCACCGTGGTGCAGGGAAACCCAGGTCGCGCCGCCGGCGGTGTTGAGCAGGGCGTTGAGCAGCGGCCAGTCGGAAACGGCGTCGGAACCATCCATCATGGATTCGGTCTCGCGGTTCGGGCTCGCCACCGAGCCGGAGTCAAGGTGGTCACGGCCGATGACGACCGGAGCCTTCAGCTCGCCATTCTTCACCATCTCATTGAAGGCCAGGCCCAGGCGCACCCGATCCTTGACGCCAACCCAGCAGATCCGCGCCGGCAGGCCCTGGAAGGCGATGCGCTCGCGGGCCATGTCGAGCCAGTTGTGCAGGTGGGGATCGTCCGGGATCAGCTCCTTCACCTTCTGGTCGGTCTTGTAGATGTCTTCCGGATCACCGGAGAGGGCCACCCAGCGGAACGGGCCAATGCCCTCGCAGAACAGCGGGCGGATGTAGGCCGGCACGAAGCCTGGGAAGTCGAAGGCATTCTTGACCCCCTCTTCCAGCGCCATCTGGCGGATGTTGTTGCCATAATCGAGCGTGGCGGCGCCGCGGGATTGCAGGGTCAGCATGGCTTCGACCTGACGGGCCATGGAGCGGCGAGCCGCCACGTTGACCTCGTCCGGTGCGCTCTTTTGCAGATCGCGCCATTGGGCCACGCTCCAGCCCTGGGGCAGGTAGCCGTGTACCGGGTCATGGGCGGAGGTCTGGTCGGTCACCACGTCCGGCGTGATGCCGCGAGCCACCAGCTCGGCGAAGACGTCGGCGGCGTTGCCGAGCAGGCCGACGGAGACGGCGGTACCGCTGCGTTTGGCCTCCTCGACCATGGCCAGCGCCTCATCCAGGCTGTGGGCCTTCTTGTCGACGTAGCGGGTACGCAGACGGAAATCGATACGGGTCTCGTCGCACTCCACGGCGATCATGGAGAAACCGGCCATGGTGGCGGCAAGGGGCTGGGCACCGCCCATGCCACCCAGGCCCCCGGTCAGGATCCAGCGGCCTTTTGGTTCACCGTTGAAGTGCTGGTTGGCCACCGCGAAGAAGGTCTCGTAGGTGCCCTGCACTATCCCCTGGGTGCCGATGTAGATCCAGGAGCCGGCGGTCATCTGGCCGTACATCATCAGACCCTTTTTATCGAGCTCGTTGAAGTGCTCCCAGTTGGCCCAGTGGGGCACCAGGTTGGAGTTGGCGATGAGCACCCGCGGCGCATCCTTGTGGGTCTGGAACACCCCGACCGGCTTGCCGGATTGCACCAGCAGGGTCTGATCGTCCTCGAGCCGGGTCAGTACCTCGACGATCTTGTCATAGCAGGCCCAGTTTCGGGCGGCGCGGCCGATGCCGCCGTACACCACCAGGGACTGGGGATGCTCGGCAACATCCGGATCCAGGTTGTTCATCAGCATCCGCAGTGGCGCTTCGGTGAGCCAGCTCTTGGCGGTCAGCTGGGTGCCGTGGGGAGCACGGATCACGCGGCTCGGATCGTGGCGGGGATCCTGGTGTTGTACAGACATAGACACTCCTTGTTTAGCGATGCAGTCAGGCGGCGCGGTGCGCCACTACTTGGTCAACTGGTGAACCAGGCGCGCAGCCACGCGGGCACTGCGGTTGTCCTGATCCAGGTTCGGGTTGTACTCGGCCAGATCGGCGAGCCTGAGCTTGCCGCTGGCCCGGATATGGGCGATGAGCGGTTCGATGACCGCCAGCTCCACGCCGCGAGCAGCGGGAGCGCTCACTCCCGGCATCACTGCCGCCGGCAGCACGTCTAAATCGATGGTGAGATAGAGGTGGTCGCAACGGGCGATGAAGGCATCCATCCCGCCTAGCAAGGCTGGCAGCTCGGTCTGCGTCATCGCCTCGTCCAGCACGTGCCAGACTCCCAGCGCCTCGGCGCGGGCAAAGAGCGCCGCGGTATTGGCGGTTTCGGCCACCCCGAGACAGGCATAGTGAAAGGGGGTGCCCTGGGCAGCGCACTGCTCGGCAATCTGGAAGAAGGGGGTGCCCGAGCTCGCCTGCTCCTGTTTCATGCGCAGATCGAAGTGGGCGTCGAAATTGATGATCCCGACCCGCCCTTCGCCGCCAAGATGACGGTTCAGGCCGCTCCAGCTACCGAACGCCACCTCGTGGCCGCCTCCCAGCACCAGGGGGAAGTGCCCCTGATCCAGCGCACTCGCGACCCGTTCGGCCAAGCGTCCGTGGGCGGCATCGAGATCGCCGTCCTCACAGGCCAGATCCCCGCCGTCATAGACGGGGGCACCCAGATGCCAGGCCGTGTTGGCCAGCAGCTTGCGCACCGCCAGCGGTGCACCGGCCGCACCGACCCGCCCCTTGTTGCGGCGCACCCCTTCGTCACAGGCAAAGCCGAGCAGCACCACGCCGGGTTCGCGATTCCCCTGCCAGGGTTGCACCCTATCGTGCCAGCGCAGGGCCAGCTCGCCGTCTTCGGGATCCTGACGCCCCTGCCAGACCGACATGTCGATCCCGTTGAACTTATCCATGAAGGGTTTCCTCCCCGTTGACCACACGGCTCACCAGCTGATCGACACCGATGAGGTAGCTGAGCTCGGCCGGATGGCCGCAGTTCCAGACAAGGAAATCCGCCAGCATGCCGACCTTGAGCTGCCCCAGCCGTTCCTGCTCGCCAAGCGCCCTGGCGGCGTGGCGGGTCACCCCGGCCATGGCCTCCACCGGGGTCAGGCCAAACAGGGTGCAGGCCATGTTCATGGCCATGCGCAGGGAAACGATGGGAGCCGTGCCCGGGTTGATGTCGGAGGAGACAGCCATGGGTACCCCCGCCTTGCGCAAGGCGGCGATCGGGGGCAGCTTGGTCTCCTTGAGGAAATAGAAAGCGGTCGGCAGCAGGGTGGCGACCACGCCACGGTGGGCCAGCGCCTGGATCCCGTCCTGATCTAGATATTCCAGATGATCCACCGAGAGGGCGCCGAAGTGGGCGGCGAGCGTGCTGCCCCCCAGGTTGGAGAGCTGATCCATGTGCCCTTTCACAGCGAGGTTGTACTGATCCGCCGCCAGATAGACTTGCTCGGTCTGGGCAAGGGAGAAGCCGATGTGTTCGCAGAAGACATCCACCGCATCCGCGAGACCTGCCTCGGCCGCCGCCGGGATGATCTCCTGGCAGATGGTCTCGACCCAGGAGTCTGGATCGTCGCGATACTCCGGCGGCACCGCATGGGCCGCCAGCAGCGTGGTCTTGACCCGGATGGGCTGCGTCTCTCCCAGACGACGGGCCACCCGCAACATCTTGAGCTCGTCTTCCAGGGTGAGGCCGTAGCCGGACTTGATTTCGACTGTGGTGACCCCTTCCCGGATCAGGGACTTGATCCGCGGCAACGCCAGCTCATAGAGCCGCTCCTCGCTGGCTGCCCGGGTGGCGCGCACCGTGCTGATGATACCGCCCCCCTTGCGGGCGATCTCCGCATAGGGGACCCCCTTCTGGCGAAGCTCGAACTCTTCGGCGCGGCTGCCAGCGAAGATGAGGTGGGTGTGGCAATCGATGAGACCGGGGGTGACCAGCTTCCCCTTCATGTCCTGCCAGGAGGCGGCATAGGGGCCCTTGAGATCCTGCATGGGGACCAGAGCGTGGATCTTGCCATCCCGCACGCCAAGGGCATGGGGCTCCAGCAGGCCGTAGTCCGCCAGATCGGGGCGCAGGGTGGCGGGTGTCACGTTGAGCCAGACCCGCTCGCAGTTCAACAGTTCCTTGTTCATACCGACCTCTAAATGTATATACAATAATTTATAGCCCATCTCTGAAAAGAAAGAAAGGATCAAGTTCACATCTTGATAACAACGACTTTATTAGAGTGTAAGCACAAAAAAGCCCACCGAGAGGTGGGCTTTTAAATGCTTAATATGTATATACAATTATGCGAGGCGCGTCTTGGAGCTCAGCTTGTAGCGGGAACCCGGCGACAACAATCTGGCATAGGAGACCAGACAGCCGTCTGACCAGGTGCGCCGGTGCAGCAGCAGGCAGGGGGTGTCGACCCTCACTTGCAGCAGTCCAGCTTCACCAGCACTCGGCAACACGGCTTCTACCACGTGCTCCATCTCGGAGAGGGGGCAGATCTCCATCAGATAGCTGTTTGGCGTCTGCTGGGTGAAATCCTGCTCGCCATAGCCGGGCAGTCGCTCGGCATCGACGAAGCGCTCCTCCAGTTGCAGCGGCTCCCCATCGGCCTGATGGACGATGAGGCTGTGAAAGGTGGGCGCCCCGACCCGCAGGCCCAGACGCACCGCCACTTTCTCGTCGGCGGCCTGACGTTGCAGCCGGATCACCCGCGCGCTGTACTCGCTGCCCCGCTCGGCGATCTCGTCTGCAATATTGCGAATCGCCAGGAGCGGCGACTCGGTGCGCCTGTCGGCCACGAAACTGCCGGATCCGGCGGTGCGCACCAGCCAGCCTTCGGCCACCAGTTCACGCAGCGCCTTGTTTACCGTCATGCGGCTCACGGCAAACTGCTCGCACAGGGCGGCCTCGGTCGGGATCCGGTCGCCCGCCTGATAGTGGCGTTCGCGGATCCCGTCCAGGATGTGCTGCTTTATCTGAAGGTAGAGCGCAGGAGCCACCGGCTGGTCCTCAGCGGCGACGATGGGGCGGACGCATGTCCGGCCAGGCGCGATAGACATCCGGGATCTGGTCAGGGCCGCTGATGCAGAGATCGAGATCGTGCAGCAGGCCATCCTTGATGCCGTAGATCCAGCCGTGCACCGCCAGCTCCTGCCCCTTGCGCCAGGCATTCTGGATGATGGTGGTGTGACAGACGTTGGCGACCTGCTCGGCCACGTTCAGCTCGCACAGGTAGTCGAAGCGCTCGTGCTCATCCTCGATGGCTTCGAGCTGTTCGCCGTATTTGAAGTAGACGTCCTTGATGTTGCGCAGCCAGTTGTCGATGAGACCCAGCTCCTGGTTCTGCATCGCAGCCTTGACCCCACCGCAGCCATAGTGGCCGCAGACGATGATGTGCTTCACCTTGAGCACCTCCACCGCGTATTGCAGCACCGAGAGGCAGTTGAAGTCGGTGTGCACCACCAGGTTGGCGACGTTGCGGTGGACAAAGACGTCCCCCGGCAAGAGCCCCATCAGCTGGTTGGCGGGAACCCGGCTGTCGGAACAGCCGATCCAGAGGTACTCGGGTGCCTGCTGGGCGGACAGGGTAGCGAAGAAATTGGGATCCTCGGCCTTGATCCGTTCCGCCCACTCGCGGTTGTTGGTAAACAAGTCGTTCAACAGTTTCACTTCTGCTCTCCCTACTGTGGCAGTGGCGGCAACATACCATACACAAGGGTAACCAAGGCAAGGCCGACCAGATCCCCGCAAAACAAAAACAGGGCCATCAGGCCCTGCTTCTTACCGGAGGAGGCCGTCAGGCATCCATGGCATCTTTCAGCTTCTTGAGCGCGTTTTTCTCAAGCTGGCGCACCCGCTCGGCGGAGACGCCGTAAGTATCGGCCAGCTCCTGCAGGGTGGTCTTGCTCTCGTCATCGAGCCAGCGGGCACGGATGATGTGCTGGCTGCGCTCGTCCAGGGTCGCCATGGCCGCACTCAGGCGACGGGTGGCATGGCTGTCCCAGTTGTCGTTCTCGATGTTCGCGGCGAGATCGGAAGATTTGTCTTCCAGATAGTGCACCGGCGCGAAGCCACCCTCGTCTTCATCGTCACCGACCAGATCGAAAGCCTGATCGTAATTGCTCATGCGCGCTTCCATCTCGGTGACGTCGGCAGCGGATACCCCGAGGTCGGCAGCCACGGCCTGCACCTCTTCGTGGTTCAGCCAGCCCAGACGCTTCTTGGACTTGCGCAGGTTGAAGAACAGCTTGCGCTGGGCCTTGGTGGTCGCCACCTTGACCATGCGCCAGTTGCGCAACACATATTCGTGGATTTCGGCCTTGATCCAGTGCACGGCGAAGGAGACCAGACGCACGCCCACGCTCGGGTCGAAGCGTTTGACGGCTTTCATCAGGCCGATGTTGCCTTCCTGCACCAGATCGGCCTGAGGCAGGCCATAGCCGGAGTAGCTCTTGGCCACGTGAACGACAAAACGCAGGTGCGACATAACGAGCTGGCGTGCAGCTTCGAGATCACCATCCTGCTGCAGACGCATCGCCAGTTCGCGCTCTTCCTCTGCGCTCAGCACAGGGATCGAGTTGACGGCCTGGATATAGCCTTCCAGACTACCTTGCGGAATCAGAGCCATAGTGCGTTGCAATGAAGTTCCCATGTTCTACCTCTTACTTTTCAATCGAATCAGTCTAACACCCTGAGAAGACGTGTCTACCGACCAGGTATCATTCTGCGTGCTGCATCATACATCACCCCAGCATGAACCCGGCCTATCTTAGGCTGACGGCATGAATCATAAATGAACAGTCAAAAAAAGGGGTCACAGTAAAGGACCCCTGAAAAGTAGCATGCTAAGTCCATTGTTGCGGAGCTCGCAACCTTCACATGCTTGCCAAGTCAGACGAGCAAGGCATAGGGGCCATACCCGTATTCATTCTGCTGCAGTCAATAGACCATTGATAAATCAAAAGGTTCAGAGGATCCACATATGATCCTCGGCGCAGACACCATTCAGATTACTCTGAGAAAGTGGCCCGTGCCAGAAACGGGCAACTCTTTTACTTGATCCAGTTCGCAAAATCCAGCGCTTTAAAATGCTGACAAATTAATCAGGACGGTTCTATGTCGCGAATGTGTCTGTGCACCGAGAACCAGGAGGCGATCAACCCCAGCAGGGCGCCCAGCAGTATGAGATTGAAGCCGTCGAACGCCCCCATCCCCACCAGACGGAAGTTGCTGTTGTAGAGCCCCGCCAGCTCCTTCACCACCCCCTCGCTCCAGATCACCATCACCTCGGTCAGCCACCAGGCCAGCATGCCGCCGATGACCCCGAACCAGATGCCCGTATAGAGGAAGGGACGGTGGATGAAGGCATCGGTCGCTCCCACCAGCTTGAGCACTTCAATCTCGGAACGCTGGTTGAGGATATTCAGGCGCAGGGTGTTGCCCACGATCAGCAACACGGCGGAGAGCAGCAACACCGCGATACCTGTGATGGTGTGGCGCAGCAGGTTCATGATCCCCTGCAACCGGGTCAGCCACTGCAGATCCAGCTTGCCCTGCTCGATACCGGGCTCGTTCTCCAGCTTGGCGAGCAGCTCGGCGGCCCCTTCGGGATTCTGCCAGCGCGGATCCGGGATCACGCTCAGCACCGGCGGCAGCGGGTTGCTGTCCAGATAATCCAGGGCATCACCGAAACCGGAGATCTCCCGAAATTCCCTGAGCGCCTCGTCACGGTTCATATAAGTGACGGACTCCACCTCCGGATAGAGCAGGATCCGCTGCTTCATGTCGAGGATGCTCTGCTCCGGCAGATCCTTGCGCAGATAGAGAGAGATCTGGGAGCTGGTCTGCCAGCTCCCCTCTACCACTTCGGCATTCTTCAGCAATACGTGGAAACAGGAAGGCAGCGCCAGACTCACGCCAAGCACCGCCAGGGTCATCAGGGAGGCGAGCGGGTTGCGCCACAGCTCACCCAGGCTGGCAAAGGCCTGACGCACATGATCCACCCCATACATCATCAAACGACGCAACGGCGGCTGTTTATGACGAACAATAGCCATCAGCGAGCCTCCCCTGACGAATACATGCGACCCGCCTTGAGGGTCAGGGTGCGGTAGCGCATCCGGGCGATCAGCCCCAGATCGTGAGTGGCAATCAGCACGGAGACGCCGAAGCGGTTGAACTCCTCGAACAGACGCATGATGTCCATGGAAAGCTGGGGATCCAGGTTGCCGGTCGGCTCGTCCGCCAGCAGCAGGGGCGGCTTGTTGACGATGGCGCGGGCGATACCGACCCGTTGCTGCTCACCACCGGAGAGCATGCGAGGCTGGTAACGCTCCTTGCCGAGCAGCCCGACCTTGTCCAGCGCCGCCGCCACCCGCTTGTTGATGTCCCCATGGCTGTAGCCATCGATCACCAGGGGCAGGGCGACGTTGTCGAACACGGTACGATCCATCAACAGGCGGTGATCCTGGAAGATCATGCCGATCTGGCGGCGCACGTAGGGGATCTGACTGCGCTGGATGTGGCTGACGTCATCGCCGTGGAAGAAGACGCGGCCGTCGGTCGGCCGTTCCATCACGCTGATGAGCTTGAGGAGGGTACTCTTGCCCGCCCCCGAATGGCCGGTCAGGAAGGCCATCTCCCCCTTGCGCAGGTGAAAACTGACCTTTTGCAGCGCTTGATGACCGCCACTGTAGACCTTGCTGACCTTGTCAAAACGAATCATAACGGTTCCCTGAGATTGACAAACCCCGACCGGGATAAAGCATGGGGCGCTCACTCCCCCGTACCGGCACAACACCTGGATGACAACACCGGTCGCAACCATGCCGCATGTCATCCTTGCCCGGATGAGCCATGCCTGCGCTCTCATAGTGACATACCCCGACCGGAGTCGGGGTATGGAACACGTGCTCGTCACGGCTGGGCCGACTCATGTCGGCCGGATTTATTCTTCGCGGCTGAAGAGCGCCTCGATGAAGTCGTTGGCGACGAACGGGCGCAGATCGTCGATCCCCTCACCCACCCCGATGTAGCGGATCGGGATCTGGAACTTGTCGGCCACCGCGAAGATGACACCACCCTTGGCAGTGCCGTCCAGCTTGGTGAGGGTGATGCCGGTCAGGCCCACCGCCTCGCTGAACAGCTTGGCCTGGCTCAATGCGTTCTGGCCGGTGCCTGCGTCCAGAGTCAGCATGATCTCGTGGGGTGCCGCATCGTCCAGCTTCTTCATCACCCGCACCACCTTCTTGAGCTCCTCCATCAGATTGCTCTTGTTCTGCAGGCGGCCGGCGGTATCAGCGATCAGCACGTCAGCCCCGCGGGAGCGGGCAGCCTCGATGGCGTCATAAATGACGGAAGCGGAGTCGGCACCGGTGTGCTGGGCAATCACCGGAATGTTGTTGCGCTGACCCCACACCTGCAGCTGCTCGACGGCGGCAGCACGGAAGGTATCGCCAGCGGCCAGCATCACGCTCTTGCCCTCGGCCTGGAACTGCTTGGCCAGCTTGCCGATGGTGGTGGTCTTGCCGACGCCGTTCACGCCGACCATCAGGATGACGTAAGGCTTCTTGCTGGTGTCGATCACCAGGGGCTGCTCGACCTTGGCCAGCATCTCGCCCATGTCCTGTTTGAGCAGACCGTAGAGCGCCTCGGCATCCTTGAGCTGCTTGCGGTCCGCGTGCTGTACCAGCCCCTCGATGATGCGGGTGGTGGTGTCGACGCCAAGATCGGCGGTCAGCAGCTGGGTCTCCAGCTCTTCGAACAGATCGTCATCGATCTTCTTGCCGCTGAACAGGCCGAAGAAACCGGAACCGATATTCTCCCTGGTACGCACCAGGCTGCGCTTGAGGCGGACAAAGAAGCCCTCCCGCTGCGGCTTCTCCTGAGTGTCGTCGTCCACCTTGGCGGCCAGTGGCAGAGCGGCCAGAGCGGCGGCCTCAGCCTCCATCGCGGCGACCAGACGCAAATCTTCCGCTCGCTGGGCCTCTTTGGCGACACGAGCTTCCTCGGCAGCCTGAGCTTCGGCGGCAACACGGGCCTCTTCTGCGGCGCGGACCTCGGCAGCAATACGGGCCTCTTCTGCGGCGCGGGCTTCGGCGGCGATGCGAGCCTCTTCCGCAGCGCGGGCCTCGGCGGCAATACGGGTCTCTTCTGCGGCGCAGGCTTCGGCGGCAATACGGGCTTCTTCTGCGGCGCGAGCCTCGGCGGCAATACGAGCCTCTTCCTCAGCGCGGGCTTCGGCGGCGACAATGGCTTCTTCTGCGACCTGAGCTTCGGTTGAGATCAAGGCCTCATTGACGATGACGGGCTCAAGCTCGCCCTCCGGCTCTTCCACAACCAGGGGGCCTTCGTCAGGGCCGCTCAGCGGCGCTTCGGGCTTGGCGGTAGGGGCATCAGCCGGGGCAACATCGGCGACAGGCGCGGGAACAGCGGCGGCCTCCGACTCGACGACCGCCGGGGTAGCGTCGGGCGCCTGCGATGGAACGGCCTCAGCCTCTTCTTTCTTGCGGCCGAAACCCAGCCAGGAAAACAAACCTTTTGCCATCTAAAAATACTCACATCAAAGGCTGACTGCTAAGATAGCCGTCCCTCGGCGGGTCGGCATAAAAATGAACCGCCTTATACTATCACTTTATTTTCTGACGACGAAACGCGATGCCCAGAGTGAAATCCAGCCGTAACAGCCCGAGCAAGAGCCCGGCCCCCCAGGGGCGAGCGGGCGTGGTACGAATCATCAGCGGCCAATGGAAGGGGCGCAAACTCCCCGTCAGGGATGTGGAAGGGCTCAGGCCCACCACGGATCGCGTCAAGGAGACCATCTTCAACTGGCTGGCTCCCCACGTGCGCGGTACCCGCTGCCTGGATCTGTTCGCCGGCAGCGGCGGGCTGGGGCTGGAAGCCTTGTCCCGCTATGCCGAACAGGTCACCCTGATCGAGATGGACAGAGGCGCCGCCGACCAGCTCAAGAAGAACCTGACGACCCTGGGCTGCAGCCAGGGGCAGGTGATCCAGGCCGATGCCGTGAGCTGGCTGCAAGGCCCGGCCACCCCCTTCGATCTGGTCTTTCTGGACCCACCGTTTCGTCGCGAGCTGCTGCCCCAGGTGTGCGAGCTGCTGGAGCAACGCGGCTGGCTGGCATCCGATGCCCTCATCTATCTGGAGCGGGAAAAAGAGATGGCCGATCTGACGCTGCCCGCCAGCTGGACACTACTCAAGGACAAGCAGGCTGGTCAGGTCTGCTATCAGCTCTATCTGCGGGACACCAAGCATGACGCTGCTGTTTAAAGGGGAGATGGGCACAGTCCCCTTCTCCGTCAATTTGGACAACGGCTCAAGGACAAGCAGGTCGATCACATCAGGCCTGCTATCAACTCTATGTACGGGAGGTAAACGATGAAGCGGGTGTTTAATCTGTTGGCGATGGGGGTGCTACTGTTCTTCTGGTTCGGTGTGGCACTCGCCCTGCTGGGCACCCTGCCGGGCAAACTGAACGGCTTTCTGCCGGTGTGCGGCGTCATCGTGATATTGATGCACTGGGTACAGGCCAGCATGATCAAGGCGGCCTGCAAACCCTACTTCGCGGTCACTCGTCTCGAATTCACCCAGGTGCTGATCTTCGGGGTGTTCGGCATGATGGATATCCGCACCAAGCTGCAGGCCATCATAGACGCCAGGAAGAAGGGAGAGACTCCCCCCAGGGCCGACTAGGCCACCCCCGGCCCGACCAGAAGGAGTGATTCGTCACTCCTTTTGCGTTTTTCCGAGGCTGATTCCCAGCTTGATGGAGAGAGCGGCGAGCAGCAGCAGCATGGCAATGAGGGAGAAGAAGTTGCTGCCAAGCTCGGGGTACTGCACCTTGACCAGGGCAGAATGGCCGAACACGCCGATAAAGAAGCAGAGCAGAATGCAGCTGGGTGTGTTGCCCACCATGGGCTCATGGCGATAGTGCTGATAGAGCTGGCTGGCCGCCAGCAACAGGGCGATGAGGGGGTAGAAGGAGAAGGGGACGACCGACTCCGTCAAGGCCGACAGGAAGGCATCGCCACAGATACCGATCAGCAGGGCCAGCACCAGGGGCTTCTTCGGAATCGCGTTCGGTTCATGCATGAGGCTGTCCATCCTTGCGTTATGTGAGAGATTCGTGGCGCTTGCGGTTCTGCACCTCGGCGCCCATGGCGATCATCCGCAACTGGCTGATGGTGCGCTCCGACAGTGCCTTGCACTCTTCCGGAGTCATGTCGAGGGCGTCTGCACCGGCGCTGAAGACGATGGTCACCATGGCCTCGGCCTGGATATAGGCCTCTTCCCGTGGCGCCTGCGTGGTGGCTTCCAGATAATCGGTCAGCTCGGCGATGAAGTGCTGGATCTCCCGGGCCACCGCCTGACGGAATGCAGCCGAGGTGCCGGAGCGCTCGCGCAGCAGCAGCCGGAAGATGTTCGGGTTGTTTTCGACGAATTCCATGAAGGTCTGCACCGAGGTGCTGATGACGCTGCCACCACCGGCAATGCGCTGGCGCGCCTGGCGCATCAGTTGGCGCAGGGTCAGCCCTCCCTCGTCCACCAGCGTCAGCCCCAGCTCTTCCATGTCCCGAAAGTGGCGATAGAAGGAGGTCGGCGCTATGCCCGCCTCTCTGGCCACTTCCCGCAGGCTGAGGTTGGAGAAACTGCGGTTGGCGCAGAGTTGACTGAACGCCGCCTCGATCAGCGTACGCCGGGTTTTTTCTTTTTGTTGCGCGCGAATACCCACGAAAACAGTCACCTTGAGATTAGCGAGGCCAGATGATAACCCGAAGGCGGGGCCGGGATCAGGTTTGTCTCCGACTTTTTTACCATTGACCCGCATTCCGGCTCAATGGAGAATAGTGAACAGCTGTTCGCTGAAAGGAGCCGAGTGAAATGGACCGCCCCCCGATCATCATGACCAACACCCTGCTGTTCGCCCTCTCCGGGCTGACGGCACTGATAGCGGTCCCCTGGTATGGACTGAGCCAGGGCTACGACCTCTGGCAGTGGCTCTGCTTCCTGCTGCTGTTCTGCTATTGCGGCATCTCCATCACCGCCGGCTACCACAGGCTCTGGTCCCACAAGGCCTACAAGGCGCACCCGGCCCTGCAATGGATCTTCGCCATCGGAGGCGCGCTCGCCCTGCAGAACTCGGCGCTGCACTGGTCCTCGGATCATCGCCGCCACCACCGCCACGTGGATGACAACCAGAAGGATCCCTACAGTGCGGGTCGCGGCTTCTGGTACTCCCACATCGGCTGGATGCTGCGGGAATACCAGCGCGATACCTACCACGACTACAGCAATGTGCGCGACCTGCAAAACAACCCCGTGGTCGCCTTCCAGCACAGGCACTATCTGGCTCTGGCCCTGGTCACCAACATCGGCATTCCGCTGCTGCTCGGCCTCTTGCACGGGGATCTGCTCGGCATGATGTTGCTGGCCGGGGTGCTGCGCATGGTGATGACCCATCACACCACCTTCTTCATCAACTCCCTGGCCCACATCTGGGGCAGCCAGCCGTTCACGGATCGCAACAGCGCCCGGGACAACGGCATCCTGGCCTTCTTCACCTTTGGCGAGGGCTATCACAACTTCCATCACCTGTTCGAGAACGACTACCGCAACGGCATTCAATGGTGGCAGTTCGACCCCACCAAGTGGCTGATCCGCACCGCCGCCTGGTGCGGGCTCGCCAAAGACCTGAGATCCTGCCCGGAGGAACGCATCGAACAGGCCAGGCTGGAGATGCAACTCAAGCGCGCCCAGGCCAGAGTGCACAAGCAGGACGACAGGGAACGCTGGCAGGCACTGCTGCAGGAGGAGTACGACAAGCTGAGCCTGCAGATCCAGCACTACTATGCCAGCCGCAAGTCACTGCTGGAGCAGCGCAAGCGCACAGCCCTCGCACGCTACGACAGGCTCAGGCTGCAACTGGAGTACCGCACGTTGCGAGACGGTTTCCTCGTTGCCAAGCGCAACTGGAGTCGTCTGCTGGCGGGCCTCGCCTGATCGCCGAGACATCACGCAAAAGACCGCCAGCAGGCGGTCTTTTTGATTGGGCAAGTGGACGGCGGGCATAAAAAAAATGGGGCAACATTCGCATGTCACCCCCTCGCAAATAGCATGTTCCATATTGGGCTCCCGCAACCACGGGGGTCTGTCTGGCATCACGGGTTTCCGCTCCCGATCCGCCTCGCCTGCCGGAGCAATCCGGTTGACCCATTTCCCCTGTTGCCGTCACCCACACGACAGACCAGCCGCCGTGTTTGTCCTTGCACTCGAGATACTACGCAGTTAAATAAAATAAAAAACCGTTCTACACGCACCTCTATGCAGTCGAGGAACCTGGATTGTTACTCCGCTCTTAATATAAATCGATTAAAAACAATACTATACAATCCAGTCCCGTATTTGGATGGCAAACGTTATCCTCGAAGGCGCACAAGGCTTTGCGAGATCTCGCACAAGGCGGATCCCACTCACAACCAACGATGCAAAGGTAACCAATCGCTCAATTGCGCCAGCAGGCGCCGCCATGCAGAGGGGGACGCCACCACCGGGTGCACGGCCTGCTGCAACCAGCCATCGATGAGTTGCTGCAACTCGTCGCACAGCGTCGGGCTATGGAGGTGCAGCATCAACTCGGTGTTGAGCATCAGGGAGCGGGGATCCAGGTTGAAACTGCCGAGCAGCGCCTCCTCCTTCCCCATCAGGATCAGCTTGGCATGCAGACTGAACGCCTCCGTCGTCAGCTCGAACAGGGTGATCCCCTGATGCTCGAGCCAGGGACGGTGACGTCGATAGGCGCCATAGACCAGGGGCACGTCCGTGCTGGCCAGGGAGTTGGTCAGGATCTCGATGTCGACCCCCTGCCGTCGCTGCCCCTTGAGCCGGCGACGCAGCCCCCGAGTCAGGATCAGGTAAGGGCTCACCAACCTCAGGGCCCCCTGATTGCTCGCCAGCATGCGTCCCAGCAGGGGCGCCGTGGTCGGCCGGGCGACCAGCCCCTTGCCGGGGCGATCGAACCAGCACTGCCCTCGCCCGGGATGCCAGCAAAGGGGAACGGGGCACTCATCAAACAGAGTGGCCGGCAGATCATAGGCGGCCGCCATGGCGGGGTCGGTCAGGGTCAGCAGGAAGTCGTTCAGGGCCCGGGTTTCGGCTGGCAGCAAGGGGCGTCTCAACAGGCGACGGACCGGGTGGCTCCAGCGACTGTGCCAGAACAGCGCGAACCCCTGCTCGGCCTGCTGACAGAGGGGGCCGCGGCAGAGCAGATCCAGGTCGATGAAGTGAGGCGACATTCCCAGCCCGAAGTAACGATCACCGATGTTGCGCCCGCCGATCACCGCCTGGCTGCCATCCACCAGCAGCAGCTTGTTGTGCATCCGGTGGTTGATGCGGCGAAAGCTCAGCACCCCTTCCAGCAGCAAGGTAAGGGGACGCCAGCCCCGCAGCCAGAAGGGGTTGAACAGGCGCACCTCGATGCCCGGTTCCGCCGCCACCGCCTCCAGAAAGCGGTTCTCCCCGCCGTAGAGATCGTCGATGAGCAGTTGCACTACCACTCCGCGCCTGGCCGCCCGCACCAGCTCCGCCAGCAGCAGCTTGCCGCTGCCGTCCTCTTCCCAGCTGTAATACTGGGCGAGGATCCGGTGGCGAGCCTGGCGGATCAACTGGCATCGGGCTTTCAGGGCGGCGCCGGGATCGGCGAGCAAGGCAAACTCGGCGGGGATCAAGGGTCATCTCCCTGTCATCTGGTGGTGGCATAACCCAGACAACCGTCCCGATAGCCCAGTGTCAAGGAGCCGATGATGGAACTGCGCGACCACCCCTCCCTCAGTCAGAGACCTCATGCCAGCCAACCGGATCCCACTCTGGCCAGGCTGTTGATGCCCTGGTACCAGCAGCACCGGGATCTGGGCTGGGAGCCCCTTGCGCAGCATCACGAGGATCCCCTCCCCTGCCAGCATTGACAGGCTCAGGGCTGCACCGCCTCGATGGCCTCTGACTTGCCCTCCAGCTGGGGCAGGCTGAAACGGTAGGCCACGTAGTATTTGTAGATGGTGCCAACGTAGTTGATGGGCCCCTGGCCCACATCGTTGGCCACCAGCTGCTCCACATTGCCGAACCAGACGTTCGGATCCAGCCCCTTGTCGGCCGCCTTGGCCTGCAATGCCTGGACACGGTTCGGACCCGCATTGTAGGCGGCCAGGGCGAACAGATGGCGATTGAGCCTGTCCATCCCGGGATCATTGAAGTAGGTGTCCAGGATGAGCCGCATGTAGCGACAGGCCGCCTCCACATTGCCCTCCAGACTGGTGAGTCTGGCGCCTCGGATCCCCACCTCCTTGCCGGTGCTCGGCAGCAATTGCATGATGCCGACGGCCCCCCGGTGAGAGCCGACATTGGGATTGAGCCCCGACTCCTTGTAAGCCAGCGCGGCCAGCATCAGCCAGTCCAGCTGATACTTGTCCGCCTGGGCCTCCAGTACCTTGCGAATGGTCGACAGTCGCCCCAGCGGGTCCGGCGCCAGTATGTTGCTCATGCGGTCGCTCTGCGCCAGCAGGCGGCGCAATGTCATGTCACTGTAGAGGGTCCGCTTGCTCGACTCCGAGATGTAGGCGTTCACCGCCTTGAGCAGCTCCGGGCTGTTGTTGCGCAGGGCCCAGGCGCTTCGCCCCTTGTCCCGCAGCGGAATCAGCCTGTGGGCCTTGAGGCCGCCAATCATGTCGAGCCAGATCCGCCCCTTGAAGCTGTCGGTGACCGTCAGCGGAATGATCCCGGCTGACACCATCTCCAGCAGGTCCCCGTCCTGCAGGTATTCGGGAACCGTCTCGATGTAGACCGGGGGCAACCCCAGCTCCCGAAACAGCCAGTTGAGCTGGTGCAGGCTCTCGAAATAACTGGAGCTGGCTCGCACCCAGATCCGCCGGCCGGACAGCTGGGTGATGCGATTGAAGGCAGGGAGCTCCCGCTGGCTCACCACCCACTCCTCGATGGGGGCGATCAGCGGCTGGGAGAAGGTCACCTGCTCGCGCCGGGTGGGGGTGACCGTCAGGTTGGCGGCCACCAGATCCCCGCGCCCCTCGGCCAGATAGTCCAGCAGCTTGTCCTGGCGCACCGGGATATAAATGATCTTGAGCTTGAGCTTCTCCTTGGCCAGGTAGGTCTGGTTCAACCAGCGCTCGAATCCCTGAAGCTGATTGACCAGGATGCCGTACTGGGCTCCCTTGTCGAAAAAGAAAAACCCCCGCTCATAGACCACCAGGGCCCTGAGCTCTTTTTTTTGCAGGATGTGTTCGAGATCACCGGCCTGGGGCAGCAACTGCGGCTTGAGATCCGCCGCCAGCAGAGGGAGAGAACAGAGAGCCAGCAGGGCCCAGATCCATCGCCGCATCATGATTTAACCACCTCGCTGTGGGCCGGTGCGCACCGTCGGGTCTGTCAGAGAAGGCGCCTGCGCCAAGTCATGGGGCGTCGCGGGATCTTCTGCCGATCGGCGCATGCCGGACGGAAAACGGATCGTCCGTGGGATAACTCACTATACAACGCAAAGGGAGGGAAAAAGCGAGGGGCAGAGCAAGACGGCAGGCAAGCCTGCCGTGTCATCACGATCTCAGAGGGAGCGGGCGCGCATCTCGAAGATCAGCTTCTCGGCGGTGCAGGTGAATTGCAGGCGGGCCTTCAGGATCACGCCATCCGGGCCCCGGCTCAGCTCGCTGCTGCTTTTGGCTTCGGCAGTGACCTGCTTGGCCAGCGCCTCGTAAGCTGCAAATTTCTCGCGGGCGTCGGCTTCTGCAGCGGCCTCGATCACCAGCTCCATGACGTCGTCACCTTCGCCGATGATGGTGCCAATTTCGGCGAAACAGCCGCAACTGTCACAGGTCTCGTTCAGTTCCACTTTCTCGTCTACAGACATACGTTCACTCCTACTTATTCCGGATATTGTCATCGTCGCGCAAGGCGTTGCGAAAATCCCTGATGGCAGTGCCCAGATCCTCACCGGCGCCAGCCAGGCGTTTGCTGCCAAACACCACGACGACGACCACGAGCAGGATCAGCAGATGCCAGATATGAATGCCACCCAGTCCCATAGGGAGACTCCTGACTGTTAGATACCTGGAGGTTGTATCAAAAGAAAGCGTATCGATTGTTGGGCAAAATCAAGGCAGGTGCAAGTTGGCGAAAAAATCGCGCAAAAACGGCGACGAGGCGCAAAAAATACGGTTCTTCGCGGGATCTTGGGGAAGTGGAAGTTGACAGACAGGGTGCTGGTAAACTGGCTGTCTCCAAACACACCAC
>NZ_JAPCJD010000030.1:0-53777 GCF_027707845.1 Aeromonas sp. QDB14
CGGAATTGGTAGACGCGCTAGCTTCAGGTGTTAGTGTCCCACGGATGTGAGGGTTCGAGTCCCTCTCTTCGCACCATTCATTCCGCAAAGGCCCGTTACGAGAGTAACGGGCCTTTTGTGTTTTCATGCCCCATGGCTATGCTGTTGAAGATGCTACGCCACCACGGGGGTTTTCCCATGATCCTGGATACCGATATTCACAACTTCTATGAGCATCTGGTGCTCAAGGAGATAGAAAAACAGGGGTTGGCTCGAACATTGACCCCCTATCAGCTGGCAGACCTCTGCTGCCTGACACTCAACCAGCTTCCTTCCCACTATATCCGCCACGATGTCGACATGATCTACTTCACGACAGACGCCGAACGCAGCGAGATGGAGAAGAAGGTCATCGCCTCCCTGCGCCAGGCCTACGACAAGATCCAGGCCGTCCCCACTCGCCAGGCTTAATGCCAGCCCTGCTGCCAGAGCAGAGTGACGACCCCTGTCATTCCCGCAACCGGCAGCAGGATCAACACCGGTCTCAGCCTGGGTTCCAGCATGACCCAGGCAGCCAGCAAGAACCCCAGGCTCCAGAACCCGTATTCCTTCTCCTGACCCCAGACCAGCACCGCCAGAAGGGCGGCCAAGAGCAGAGCGCGTGCTATCCAGTTCATTGGCATTAGTCCGAGAAAGATTAATGATAACCATTATCATCTTTGGTGTCGCCATCTGCAATCGAACTTGCCTATGGATCTCCGGCTATCAAACGGTGTCGATTGAACAGTGAAAAATGCCGATTAGATCAACTATTTTGTGGGATTTTAAAATTTTAAAGCTATTTTGCCGAATGAGCAGGGATTTTACACCTCCGCTTTATGGTAGATTGCGCCCTCTTTTGGTAAGCCTCTCGGGATCGACGCATCCGCAGGACGAGAGGGGCTGACCTTGGCGAGCAAGAGTTTAGGGAGCGTCTATGCAAAACCAACAACACCACATCCGATTGCCGGGCATGTCGCAAGTATTTGCCTGCCTGGCCATTTTCCTGGCCCTGGCCTTCTCCTTCACCAGCGTGCTGGATCTGTCAATCCAGCTGGCACTGTTCATCGCCTGGTTCGTCATCATGGGACTCGGCATCAAGCTCGGCCACGATTACAAATCCCTGGAGCAGGCGGCAGTCGACGGCGTCGCCAAGGGGATGGGGGCCATCCTGATACTGATCTCCGTCGGTGCCCTGGTGGGCACCTGGATTGCTGGCGGTATCGTCCCCAGCATCATCTACTTCGGCCTCAAGGTGATACACCCCTCCATCTTCCTGCTGGCGACCCTGATCATCTGCTCTCTCACCTCGCTGGCCACCGGCACCTCCTGGGGCTCGGCGGCCACCGCCGGCATCGCCATGATGGGCATAGGCCACAGCCTGGGGGTACCCGCGCCGCTGGTAGCCGGTGCCGTGCTCTCCGGCGTCTACTTCGGTGACAAGCTCTCCCCGCTCTCCGACTCCGTGGTGCTGGCCTCGACCATGTCCAACGTCGACGTGATGGAACACATCAAGGGGATGCTGCCCATCAGCCTGTTCTCCTACGTCATCACCGCCGCCCTGTTCACCGTGGTCGGCATGCAGTATTCCGGCAACGTCAGCCTGGAGCAGGTCAATCTGGTGATGGACGCCCTCGACAAACAGTTCAACATCACCCCCATGGCCATAGTGCCCGTGGTGCTGGTGCTGGGCCTGTTGGCCAACCGCAAGCCCGCATTCCCGGTGATCAGCTTCGGCGCCTTGCTGGGTCTTGTCTGGGCCATCGTCTTCCAGGACATGGATCCGGTGAAGGCGATGCACTCCGCCTACAGCCCGTTTGCCATCACCTCCGGCGTCGATTTCATCGACAACATCCTGGGCCGCGGCGGCATGGAGTCCATGCTGGGTTCCGTGGCCGTCATCATCTTCGGCTTGGGCTTCGGCGGTCTGCTGGAGAAGGTCGGCATCCTGGAAGTGATCGCCAGCGCCTTCGAGAAGCGCATCAACAGCGCCGGCAGCCTGACCAGCCACACCATAGGCACCGCCTTCCTGGCCAACGTGTTCGGTTCCGCCATGTATGTATCGCTGATCCTGACCCCCAAGATCATGGCCAAGAACTACGACCGGCTGGGGCTTGCGCGCAAGAGCCTCTCCCGCAACGCTGAGTTTGGCGGCACCCTCACCTGCGGCATGGTGCCCTGGAGCGACAACGGCATCTTCATGGCCGGGGTACTGGGGGTGGCGACCCTCGACTACCTGCCCTACATGTGGCTCAGCTTCACCTGCATCATAGTGACCATCACCCTCGCCTATCTGGGCAAGGGAGTGAACCGTGTACCGGTCACAGAGGCGGTGACAGCCCGCTAATTTCCGGAAAAACAATGACAAAGGCGCCATCACGGCGCCTTTTGTCTGGGTATGATTCGAGGTTAAGCTGGCACTCACCTTGATCGCACGTGGCAGGACGCCCAGATGAACTTCACCTTTCGCCAGATCCGCTATTTCGTGGCGGTGGCCGACAGCTTCTCGGTCAGCCGGGCAGCCGCCGAGCTGCACATCTCCCAGTCGGCGGTCACCAGCGCCATCCGCGAGCTGGAGACCGAGCTCGGCGCCGCCCTGTTCGAGCGCAATCCGCGCGGGGTCAGCCTCACCACCCAGGGCCACCAGTTTCTGCTGCACGCCCGTCGCATCCTAAGCGCCATGACCGAAGCCGGCCAGTCCCTCAAGGCGGTGGCCCAGCAGGATCAGGGGCGGCTTACTATAGGCGTAACCACGCTGGTGGCAGGCTACTACCTCTCGGAGGCCCTCGGCCGCTTTCGCCGCGCCTTCCCGGCGGTACAGATCGAGGTGAAGGAGGATGAGCAGCCCTATCTCGAACACCAGATCGTCAACGGCGAGGTGGATGTGGGGATCCTGATGACCAACCGCACCATCCGCCAGGAGGCGTTCGATACCGAGCTGCTGACCCGCTCGCCGCTGCGGGTCTGGCTCGCCGCCAACCACCCCCTCTGCGCCGAGTCGACCCTCTCCCTCAAGGCGCTCGGCGAGGAGCCCATGATCTCGCTGACCGCCGACCAGCTTGACCAGATCATCGGCGGCGGCCTGCGCCGCTACGGCATCGCGCCGCGCATCGTGCTGCGGACCGCCTCGGTAGAAGCGGTGCGCAGCCTGGTGGCGAGCCAGCTCGGGCTCGCCCTGCTGCCGGACTTTGCCTACCGCCCCTGGTCGCTGGAGCAAGAGCGGGTCGAGGCCCGCGCCATCAAGGAGCCCATCCCCGCCATCGACATCGGTCTGGTGTGGCGGCGCGGCTCGCGCCTTGACTGGGCCGCACGCGAGTTCATCGACATCGCCAGAGATCAGAGCCGGCTACGGGCCCGCCAGCACCTCCCCCGCTAGGACTGAGCCTGAACAGCCGTGACTCCGGCAAAAAAATCAGATTCATCCGCACTCGATATCGATTTTACAGATACCCAAGCCGTTAAAAATTGAAATTCTCATTGCTCCCGGCTTCTCCTACGCTCATGACTGGTTAACAGGATGTTAATGCCTACTGTGGCGCCGCCACGGTTGCCAATCATGCAAGGAGAGCAAGATGAAATTGACCCCTCTGACCCTGGCCCTGATCCCGGCGCTGCTGGCAAGCCAGGTCCAGGCTGCCCCCACCACCCTCGGCAAGGGTGAAGGCCAGCTCAACATCGTGGCCTGGGCCGGCTACGTGGAGCGCGGCGAGACCGACAAGAACTACGACTGGGTCACCGGCTTCGAAAAAGAGACCGGCTGCAAGGTCAACGTCAAGACGGCCGCCACCTCGGACGAGATGGTGGCGCTGATGAACGAGGGGGGCTTCGATCTGGTGACCGCCTCCGGCGACGCCAGCCTGCGTCTGATTGCCGGTGGCAAGGTGCAGGCACTCAACCTGGCGCTCATCCCGAGCTACGGCAAGATAGACCCCCGCCTGCAGAATGCCCCCTGGCACACGGTAGACGGCAAGCACTATGGCGTGCCCTACCAGTGGGGCGGCAACATCTTGATGTACAACACCAAGGTGTTCCCCAAGGCGCCCGACTCCTGGAGCGTGGTGTTCGAGGAGTAGACCCTGCCGGACGGCAAGTCCAACAAGGGGCGGGTACAGGCGTTCGACGGCCCCATCCACATCGCCGATGCCGCCCTCTATCTGATGAGCCACCAGCCGGCGCTCGGCATCAAGGATCCTTACGAGCTCAACGAAGATCAGTACAAGGCCGCCCTCGACCTCCTGCGCCAGCAGCGCAAGCTGGTGGGACGCTACTGGCACGATGCCTTCGTCCAGATCGACGACTTCAAGAACGAGGGGTGGTGGCCTCCGGCTCCTGGCCGTTCCAGGCCAATACCCTGATCGCCGACAAGCAGCCTATCGCCACGACGGTGCCCAAGGAGGGCGTCACCGGCTGGGCCGATACCAGCATGGTGCACAGCGAGGCGAAGAACCTCACCTGTGCCTATCAGTGGCTGGAGCACTCCCTCAACAACAAGCTGCAGGGGGATCTCGCCTCCTGGTTCGGCTCCGTGCCCGTGGTACCGGCCACCTGCGAGGGCAATGCCCTGCTCGGGAAAGAGGGGTGCAAGACCAACGGCATCGACAACTTCGATCGGGTTCACTTCTGGCGTACCCCTGTCTCCCAGTGCAAGAGCCAGGGAACCTGCGTGCCCTACTACCGCTGGGTCTCGGACTATATCGCCATCCTGGGTGGCCGCTGAGGTGCCTCAGTAAATGCCGATATGGGGCCGGACAGGAGTCCGGCCCGCTTCCCACACAGACAAGGACGTCCCATGAATGCCGTACAATTTGACCGGGTCAGCCGCCACTATGGCGAGGTGAAGGCGGTCGACGACATCTCCTTCCAGATCCCGGCCGGCGAGTTTTTCACCCTGCTGGGGCCGAGCGGTTCCGGCAAGACTACCTGCCTGCGGATGATCGCGGGCTTCGAATACCCGAGCGAGGGGGAGATCCAGCTGTTTGGCGAGCCCTGCTCCACCGTGCCCCCCTACGATCGCAACCTCAATACCGTGTTTCAGGACTACGCCCTGTTTCCCAACATGGATGTGCGCGACAACATCGGCTACGGCCTGATGCTCAAGGGCGTCGCCAAGGCGGAGCGTTACCGCAAGGTGGACGAGATGCTGGAACTGGTGCGCCTGCCCGGCGTCGGCAACCGCAAGCCGGGCCAGCTCTCCGGCGGCCAGCGCCAGCGCATCGCCATCGCCCGAGCGCTGATCAACCAGCCGCGCATCCTGCTGCTGGACGAACCGCTCGGGGCCCTCGACCTCAAGCTGCGCGAGCAGATGCAGCTCGAGCTGAAAGCCTTGCAGCGCCAGCTCGGCATCACCTTCATCTTCGTCACCCACGATCAGCAGGAGGCGCTCTCCATGAGCGACCGGATCTGCATCTTCAATCAGGGCAAGATCGAGCAGATCGCCGCGCCGGATACCATCTACGACGCCCCCGCCACCCCCTTCGTCGCCCGCTTCGTCGGCACAGTCAACCTGTTCGAGGGGGAGCAGGCCCGCCGTCTGTGCGGCGATGCTCAGCAGATGATGGTGCGCCCGGAGCGGATCCGCCTCGCCGAGGCCGGCACTCCGGGCTGGTCCGGGGAGGTGCGCGAAGTGGAGTATCTCGGCCCCTTCGTGCGCTACCGGGTCGATCTCGGCGAGCAGCTCGAGCTTATCGTCAACCACCCCAACGAGGGCCAGGCCCGTCTGCCCCGTGGCGCCCGGGTCAGCCTCAGCTGGCCGGAGCAGGCGATCCATCGCCTGCACACCGCCCCTCAGGGAGCTCAACCATGAGCGCCCCCCACAGTGCGAGCCTTGCCATGAGCCAACCCACTGCCCCCCTCTCCTATCGGCCGCTGCGGCGCCTCTCCACCCTGCTCTACGGGCGGCCGGGTCTGTTGCTGGCCATCCTGCTGGGGCCCCCCCTGCTCTGGCTTGGCATCATCTATGTCGGCTCCCTGCTGATGCTGCTCTCCAACGCCTTCTTCGGACTGGACGAGTTCAGCGGCCAGATCCGCCACGAGCTGGGGCTGCAGAACTTCGTTGCCCTGCTGCGGGCTGAGAACCTGGACGTGATCCTGCGCACCGTCGGCATGTCGCTGCTGGTGACCCTGGCCTGCGCCCTGCTCGGCTTTCCGGTGGCCTACTACATGGCGCGCTACACCAGCGGCAAGACCCGGGCTCTGTTCTACGTCGGCATCATGCTGCCGCTCTGGTCCAGCTATCTGGTACGGGTCTACGCCTGGAAGCTGATCCTGGCCAAGGAGGGGGTCATCAGCTGGCTGGCAGATACTCTGGGACTGGACTGGCTGCTGGACGCCATCCTCTCGCTGCCGGTGATAGGGGGGCCGTCGCTCTCGTTCTCGCGCATCGGCACCTTCATCGTGTTCGTCTACGTCTGGCTGCCTTTCATGATCCTGCCCATCCAGGCGGCGGTGGAGCGGATCCCGCGCTCCCTGCTGGAAGCGAGCGGCGATCTCGGCGCCACCCCGGCCCAGACCTTTCGTACCCTGATCCTGCCGCTGGCCCTGCCCGGCGTGGTGGCGGGCTCCATCTTCACCTTCTCCCTGACGCTGGGGGACTACATCATCCCCGGCATCATAGGCAACTCCACCATGTACATAGGTCAGGTGGTCTACATGCAGCAGGGCACGGCGGGCAACCTGCCCTTCGCTGCCGCCTTCTCGCTGGTGCCGATCCTCATCATCGCCATCTACCTCACCATCGCGAAACGCTTGGGGGCATTCGATGCGCTCTAATACTTCCATGAAGCGGGACCATAGCAGCCAGCCCTCCGGCCTGCTCAAGTACGCGGCCATCGGCGGTCTCCTGTTCCTGCACTTTCCGATCCTGTTCATCTTCCTCTATGCCTTCACCAGCGAGAGCAAGAGCTACCAGTTCCCGCCCCCCGGGCTCACCCTCAAGTGGTTCGAGGTGACCCTCAACCGCCCCGACGTGTGGCGCGCCATCCAGCTGTCGCTGGAGGTAGCGGGGCTAGCGACGCTGGCCGCCATGGTGCTCGGCACCCTGGCGGCGGGGGCCATCACCCGCAGCCGCTTCTTCGGTCAGGAGGTGGTGTCACTCTTGCTGGTGCTGCCCATCGCCCTGCCCGGCATCGTCACCGGTATCGCGCTGCGCTCCGCCTACGGGGTGATGGAGATCCCCTTCAGCTTCTGGACCATCGTCATAGGTCACGCCACCTTCTGCGTGGTGGTGGTCTACAACAATGCCCTGGCGCGCTTTCGCCGCACCAACCAGAGCCTCATCGAGGCGTCGATGGATCTCGGTGCCGACGGCTTCCAGACCCTGCGCTACGTGATCCTGCCCAACCTTGCCACGGCGCTGCTGGCGGGGGGCATGCTGGCGTTCGCCCTGAGCTTTGACGAGGTGATCGTCACCACCTTCACCGCGGGCCAGCAGACCACGCTGCCGATCTGGATGTATCAGGAGCTGATCCGGCCACGGGACAGGCCGGTCACCAACGTGGTGGCCCTCATCATAGTGGCCTTCACCACCATTCCTATTCTGCTTGCCTACTACCTCACCCGCGACGGCCAGGACGTCGCCGGCAGTGGCAAATAACGACTCAACGCGTGCGCAAGGATGCAACCATGAAACTCTCTACCCAACTCTTGATCGACGGTCAGTTCGTCACCGGTGACGGCCAGGCCGAGCCCATCCTCAACCCGGCCACCGGTGAGCTGATCGCCTCGGTGCCCGAAGCCTCGTTCGAGCAGGTGAACCGGGCGGTGAACGGCGCCCAACGCGCCTTCGCCCAGTGGAGCCGCACCACGCCAGCCCAGCGCAGTACCCTGCTGCTGCGCCTGGCCGATGCCATCGAGCGCCACGCCGAGGAGTTTGCGGCCCTCGAATCCCTCAACTGCGGCAAGCCCTATCTGGCGGTGCTCAATGACGAGCTGCCGGCGGTAGTGGACTGCTTCCGCTTCTTCGCCGGCGCCGCCCGCTGCCTGCAGGGGCCGCTGGCGGGGGAGTACATCGAGGGGCACACCAGCATGATCCGCCGCGACCCCATCGGTGTGGTGGGCAGTATCGCCCCCTGGAACTATCCGCTGATGATGGCGGCTTGGAAGATGGCCCCGGTGCTCGCCGCCGGCAATACGGTGGTGCTCAAGCCCTCCGAGCAGACCCCGCTCACCGCCCTGCGCCTGGCGGAGCTGGCCAGCGAGCTCTTCCCCCGCGGCGTCATCAACATCGTCTGCGGCCGGGGCGAGAGCGTGGGGGCGCCGCTGGTGGAGCACCCGCTGGTGCGCATGGTGTCCCTCACCGGTGACATCGCCACCGGCCAGAAGATCCTGCAGAGCGCCGCCCGCACCATGAAGCGCACCCACCTGGAGCTTGGCGGCAAGGCGCCGGTCATCATCTTTGACGATGCGGACCTGGAGGCCGTGGTGGCGGGCATTCGCACCTTCGGTTTCTACAACGCCGGCCAGGATTGCACCGCCGCCTGCCGCATCTACGCCCAGGGCAAGATCTACGACAAGTTTGTCGCCGCCATGACAGATGCGGTCGCCTCCATCAAGGTGGGCGGTCCGCGCGAGGAGGGGGTGGAGATGGGGCCGCTCATCTCGGACCGGCAGCGCAACCGGGTGGCCAGCTTCGTGGAGCGGGCCCAGAGCAGCGGTCACGTGGAGGTGACGGCGGGGGGCAAGATCCGCCCCGGCAACGGCTTCTTCTTCGAGCCGACCCTGATCGCCCACGCCCGTCAGGAGGATGAAATCGTGCGCCGGGAGGTGTTCGGCCCGGTGGTGTCGGTGACCCGCTTCAGCGACGCCGAGCAGGTGGTGCAGTGGGCCAACGACTCGGACTACGGCCTCGCCAGCTCGGTCTGGACCCGGGATCTCGGCCTTGCCAGCAAGGTAGCCAGCCACCTGCAGTACGGCTGCACCTGGATCAACACCCACTTCATGCTCACCTCCGAGATGCCCCACGGCGGCATGAAGATGTCCGGCTACGGCAAGGATCTCTCCCTCTACGCGCTGGAGGACTACACGGTGCCGCGCCACATCATGGTCAAGCTCTAGGCTCCACTCCGTCCCCCTGAAAACAAGATGGCCCCTTGGGGCCATCTTGTTTTGCATCAGGTCTGTGCATCCCTGCAGTGCACCGACGCAGCGTCACCATTCACCCGACCGCGACCCGCATCAACGTCATGACAACCGCCACAACCAGTGGTGATCCAGAATCAGCAGACCAAACAGCAGCATCAGGTGATAGATGGAGAAACGGAAGGTGCGCATCGCCTGGCCGGGCCGATCCCCGTACTTCAACAGCCAACCATGCCAGCAGAATCCGAGGTTCAACCCAAGGCTGCCGACCAGGTAGACAAGCCCCGACATGCCGATCAGATAGGGCAGCAGACAGACGAGCGTCAGGATCAGCAGATAGAGCAGGATGGCTGTCTTGGTGAAATCGGTGCCGTGGGTGACCGGCAGCATGGGAATGTCGGCACCGGCATAGTCATCGCGCCGGTGGATGGCCAAACACCAGAAATGGGGCGGCGTCCAGGTAAAGATGATCATCACCAGCAGCCAGGGCTCGGCCGAAAGCTGCCCCGTGATGCTGGTCCAGCCCAAGAGCGGCGGCATGGCTCCCGCCAATCCGCCGATAACGATATTCTGCGGCGTGGCCCGCTTCAGCAGCAGGGTATAGATGACCGCATAGCCGAACAGGCTGGCCAGAGTTAGCCAGGCAGTCAGGGGATTCACGCCCCAATGGAGCAGAACAAACCCCGACAGTGCCAGACAGATCGCAAAATTCATCGCCTGCCCCGGCGTGATCCGTCCCATGGCGACCGGGCGCCAGCGCGTTCTGCGCATCCGGGCATCGATGCCGCTATCCAGAGAATGGTTCATGGCCGCCGCCCCGGCAGCGAGCAGTCCAATCCCCGCCAGGCCCAGTATCATCTCGTCCAGAGAGGCGCGTGTCGGCTCGGCCAGCAGCATGCCCACCCAGGCGGTCAGGAGCAGCAGGGCGACCACCTTTGGTTTGGTCAACTGACAATAATCGCGCACCCGGCGGAGGGCAAAGCGCTGTGCCCGCCCTCTCCCATTCATGTCCGGCTCCTGACCATCCCAGGGGATGGCAAGGGGTTGTGATGAGGCATAGAGAGTCTCCCGCGCGCCAGCACACAACAGGCCAGCAGGTGGGCGGCCACCAGATTGTGTGCAAGGGCGTTGGCCAGCGGCAGGGCCAGATGGACGTTCGCCAATCCCAAGGCAATCTGCACGGTCAGCAGACCCAGCAACAGCCAGCCAAACCCTCTCAGGGGGGTCCGCTGGCAGAGCAGCGCGAGGGCGAAAGCACCCACCAGCAAGGCCGTGGTCAGCGCTCCCAGGCGATGGGCGATGTGAATGGTCTGGCGCGCCTCCTTGCCCAGCACGCCGAACTCATAGCTGGCGTGCCCCAGAGGGAGATGAAAGGCTTGCGCCCAATTCAGCTCTGCCTGCCAGTTGCCCTGGCACAAGGGAAACTCCACACACGCCATGGCCGCATAGTTCGCCGACGTCCAGCCCCCCAGCGCGATCTGCAGCAGCAACACGCCACAGGCCATGCTGCCAAGCCAGGAAACGCCCTGGTGTACGGGCGGGGGTGAAGGGAAACCTGCCAATTCGGCCCGATAGAGCCATAGCAAGGTCAGGATGGCGAAGCCGCCCAGCAGATGAGTGGTCACCACCAGGGGATGCAGGGCCAGGGTCACCGTCCACATACCCAGTGCCGCCTGACCCGCAACCAGCACCAGCAAGATGAGCGAGAGGTGACGCAGTCGGCCGCCTGTACGCCAGCCCAAGCCGGACAGGAGCACAATCACGCCTCCCAGCACCCCGGCGCAGTAGCGATGCACCATCTCGCTGCGCGCTTTGTGAGGAACAAGCGGGCTGGCCGGATAGCGCTGTGCCGCCAGTTCCGCATGCTCAGCGCGGGGAATGGCCAGGGAACCATAGCAACCTGGCCAATCGGGGCAAGCCAGCCCGGCATCCGTCAACCGGGTATAAGCACCGAGCGCGATGACAAGAACTGCCAGCGCAATGGCCACGGAGGCCAGCCTCTTGTGCATCTTCATATGACGCCTCGTTGACCGTGCAGTCACCAGAAGATGCGAGTCCCATGTCGGCTGCATCGTCACTGCACCCCACGCTGATATTTGAGCAGTTGCTGCAGATCCGACAGTACCGCCTTGCCAAGCAACGGCCAGGTCGTCGTGCTGCCGGGCACCTCGTAACGCAAGATGGCCAAGCCGCGGGCGTCCACCAGCAGTATATCCCCCTCCCTCATTTCACTGTTTGCCTCGTGAGGTGGCGTCAACTGGACCAGCTCCAGCTTGTCCAGGTTGCGGCCAAGTGCCGCCTGGATGCGCGCCATCAGCACAGGGACCTGCCGGCATTGCCCCTCGCAGCGAGGGGCCACCAGATAGACCAGTCGCCATTGGTGCTGATGGGCAGGAAGCGGTTGCAACAGATAGATATCCTGGTGCAGCCAGTGCCCCTTGCTGCGCGTGCCGGGTTCATACCAGCCCTGGTGAAGAGTCAGAGCCGCCAGCACCACAGGCAGCAGGATCACCGCAGCAAAGAGCGCTGGCACCCGCCAGCGTCGCCATCCGCTCATGGGGAGCACCTCCTTGTCAGCATGACCCCCCCTGACAGAACCACCAGCGCCAAGCCGAGCCATTGCACCGCATAGGCCCGGTGTTTTTCAGGAGGCATGACATTGTGCTGGTAGTGATAGAGGAATGGGGTTCGTCTTTGATACAACACGGCGTCTGCAAGCGGGACTCCGATTGCCTGTCGCAGGGTCTCGACCCTGATGGATTGCAGCCGGTTCGGGTAGGGGCCTGGTTCTATGTTCTGTCCCAGCAGGAAGCCGCCGGGAGCCATGCGCAGAACACCTTCAAGGGTCATTGCGGCGGGAATGGCGGGATTGGGCAATTGCGACCTGTCGGATGGCGCAGGCACCCATCCCAGGTTGACCAGCAACTGTGAGGATCCCCCCTCTGTGCGTACCGGGATGAGCACGTCATAGCCAACCTCCCCGTTGACGATCTGGTTGTCCAGCAACCAGACATAAGGGCTGATCCACTCGGCTTTCCCTTGCAGAGGCTGGCCATCCAGTGACTCCGGGTGTTGCCAGTCGATCTGGGCCAATGTCCTTGGCCCGGCCTGCTGCATCTTTGCCATCTGCGCCAGCCAGGCCGTTTTTTCCATTCCGCGCTGCCACTGCCAGAACGCCAGCTTGCACAAACCGGCCGTCACCACCAGAGTGAACAACAAGACGAACCAGCGTCTGTGATGCCATGGTCGTCGCTTGTCTCGTGCAGCCGAATCGCGCATATCGAGGAGGATCCCAAGATGTTGATCAAGGTCGTTCTGGTACTCATGCTGCTGCTCATCATCGGCCAGCTGTTTCACGCCCTCTGGCTGATGCTCAGTGCAGGCAATACGCAAAAGATGTCGGTACCTCTGGGTCGGCGCGTTTTCTTCTCCCTGCTGGTGGTCATCATACTGCTGCTCTCTCTCGCGATGGGCTGGCTGGAGCCCAACCCGCGCCCCTACTGAGCACGGCATCAAAGCAGGTAGACAAAGACGAACAGACAGAGCCAGACCACATCGACGAAGTGCCAGTACCAGGCCGCAGCCTGGAAAGCGAAATGACGCTGTGGGGTGAAATGATCCCTCAACATGATTCGCAGCCAGATGATGGTCAGGAAAAGGGTGCCCAGCAGCACGTGCAGTCCATGGAACCCGGTCAGAATGAAGAAGGTATTGCCATAGATGCCGGAATCCAGACGCAGCCCGAGATCCCGATAGGCATGCAGATACTCATAGCCTTGAAACCACAGGAATGTCAGCCCGAGCACCACGGTGGCCAGCAACATCCCCTTGAGCCGCATACGTCTGCCGTTTTCCAGACTCATGTGTGCAAACAGCAGGGTCACGGAGGAGCCGAGCAGGATCAGGGTATTGATGAGGGGGATCCCCTGCCAGGGCATGGCCTGGGTCGTGGCCCCGCCGGGCGTCTTGAGCAGGGGCCAGTGAGCGGTGAAATCCGGCCACAGCAGCTGGCCCGTCATCACCCTGTGGCCCGCACCATCCAGCCAGGGCACCGCAAGCTGGCGGGCATAGAACAGCACTCCGAAAAAAGCCAGAAAGAACATCACTTCGGAGAAGATGAACCAGACCATGCCCTGCCTGAAGGATCTGTCCATCTGGGCGCTGTAGAGCCCGGTCATTGACTCCCGGATGATGTGACGGAACCAGCCAAACAACATGAATGCCAGCAGGGCGACACCGGCCATCATCAGATACCGGCCGAAACCGGTCTGCCCACTCGCCACTTCATTGACCAGATGTCCCGCCCCCAACGCCAGGAAAAACAGTGCAATGGCACCAATGATGGGCCAGCGACTCTGGTCCGGGACATAATAGGTCTGGTTCACCTTGGCCATGGTCATTTCCTCTGTGCGAGTGCCGGTGCCGGTACGGACGCCGTGATGTCATAGAGCGAGTAGGAAAGCGTGATGGTATTGATGCTGTCCGGTAGTGCCGGATCGATATAGAACTTGAGCGGCATCAGCTTGCTCTGTCCTGCCCTCAGCTCCTGGCGATTGAAACAGAAACACTCCACTTTCTTCAGATAGGCTGCGGCGGGACCGGGAGAGACCGACGGGACCGCCTGACCCACCATGGACCGCTCCGTGGGATTGAACACCCGAAAGTTGACCATCTTCACCTCCCCCGGCCGCACCGACAGCCGAGTCGTCTCACCGCTGAACTCCCACGGCATCCGGGTATCCGCATGAGCAAGAAACTCGATCTGGATGCTCCGCTTGCTGTCGATCACCGCCCGCTCCGTACTGGCCGCTTGATCAGACGTCTTGCCATTGAGGCCGGTGATCCGGCAGAAGACGTCATAAAGCGGCACCAGCGCAAAGGCAAAACCAAACATGACGAGCACGACCAGAGCCAGTTTTCTGAGCAAGGGGGCATGACTGACCTGGGTCATATGACCTCCCTAACGCTCTTCCGACCGGATATCCGGCGGAGTCTGGAAACTGTGATAGGGAGGGGGAGAAGAGAGCGTCCATTCCAGCCCCTCGGCCCCCTCCCATACCCGATCGCTTGCCTTGGCTCCGCCTCTGATGAATTTGATCACGCCCCAGACAAACAGCAGCTGGGACAGGCCGAAGGCAAAGCCCCCCAGGCTGATCAGCATGTTGAAGTCGGCAAATTGCAGGGCGTAATCGGGAATGCGGCGAGGCATGCCCGCCAGCCCGACAAAATGCATGGGGAAAAACAGCACATTGACCGAGACGAGCGAACACCAGAAGTGCCATTGGCCGAGCCGCTCGTCATACATGTGCCCCGTCCATTTCGGCAACCAGTAGTAGGCCGCAGCCAGGATCGAGAAGACGGCACCGGTCACCAGCACATAGTGGAAATGGGCCACTACGAAATAGGTGTCGTGATACTGAAAATCAGCCGGCGTCATGGCCAGCATCAGCCCGGAGAAACCGCCAATGGTGAACAGGGTGATGAAGGCGATGGCAAACAGCATGGGGGTCTCGAATGTCAGAGAACCACGCCACATGGTGGCAAGCCAGTTGAATACCTTTACCCCTGTCGGCACAGCGATCAGCATGGTGGTGTACATGAAGAACAGCTCCGCCACCACGGGCAATCCGGTGGTGAACATGTGGTGCGCCCAGACCATGAAGGAGAGCAAGGCGATGCTGCTGGTGGCATAGACCATGGAGCGATAACCGAACAGCTTCTTGCGGGAGAAGGTCGGAATGATGCTGGAGACGATGCCGAAAGCCGGCAATATCATGATGTAGACTTCCGGGTGCCCGAAGAACCAGAAAATGTGCTGAAACAGGACAGGATCCCCCCCACCGGCCGCATCGAAGAAACTGGTCCCGAAATACTTGTCCGTCAGCACCATGGTCACCGCAGCCGCCAGCACCGGCATGACAGCGATGAGCAGAAACGCCGTGATGAGCCAGGTCCAGACAAACAGCGGCATCTGCATCCAACCCATGCCCGGCGCCCGCAGGTTGAAGATGGTCACGATGACGTTGATGGCCCCCATGATGGAGGAGATCCCCATGATGTGAATGGCAAAGACGAACAGGGCCGTGCTGTTGCCGCTGTACTGGGTGGACAGGGGGGCATAGAAGGTCCAGCCAGAACTGGGGCCGCCTCCCTCCATAAACAGGCTCGACAGGAGGATGAGGAAAGCAAACGGCAGGATCCAGAAGCTCCAGTTGTTCATGCGGGGCAACGCCATGTCAGGGGCCCCAATCATGATGGGGATCAGCCAGTTGGCGAGGCCGGTGAAGGCGGGCATGACGGCACCAAAGACCATGATAAGGCCGTGTACCGTGGTCATCTGGTTGAAAAACAGGGGTTCCACCAGTTGCAGTCCGGGCTGGAACAGTTCTGCCCGGATCACCATGGCCATGGCGCCACCGGTAAAGAACATGGTGAGAGCAAAGCACAGATACAGGGTACCGATGTCCTTGTGATTGGTGGTGTAGAGCCAGCGCCTCAGACCGGCCGCTGGCTGGTGGACATGTTCGCTGTGCGGGGTATCCGTGATTCCATCACTCATGCCGACGCCTCACTTGTCCTTGTCCGGAACGGCCGGGTTGAGAAGGGACTGCACCTCAGCTGGCTGCACAAGGTCACCGGTCTTGTTATCCCAGGCATTGCGCTCATAGGTGATGACGGCGGCCAGTTCCTGCGCCGTCAACTGTTTGCCAAAAGGTTGCATCGCCGTGCCGCTCTTGCCATGCAGGACGATGTCCAGATGCTGGGCCCGATGGTCCGCCTGTGTGGTCACCTTGCTGCCATTGATCGCCGGGAAGATGCCCGGCAATCCGGTACCCGCGGGCTGATGACAGGCCGCACAGTGCCCCAGATAGACTTTCTCCCCCTGCGCCATGGCTTGTGGCAACGTCATGGTCTCCGCTGCCTGCGCCTGTTGCTGTGCCTTGGCAGTTGCCTGCTCGTCTCCCTTTCTGGCAATCCACTTCTCGAACTCCTCTGCGGATTTGGCCACCACAACCACGGGCATGAAACCGTGATCCTTCCCGCACAGCTCGGCGCACTGCCCACGATAGGTGCCCGGCTTGTCGATCCGGGTCCAGGACTCGTTGATGTAGCCAGGATTGGCATCTTTTTTCACGGCGAAGGCGGGAACCCACCAGGAGTGAATGACATCGTCCGAGGTCATCAGGAAACGGATCTTCTTGCCGACCGGCAATACCAGAGGGTTATCCACCTCCAGCAGATAATTGCCGCCCTTGGGGGCATCACCGGAGATCTGCTGTTTGCTGGTCGCCAGCAGGGAATAAAACGCCACCGGATACTCGAGGTATTTGTAATGCCATTTCCATTGCGAGCCCGTGACGAGGACGGTGAGATCGGCCTTGGAGGTATCCTCCATCTTCAACAGGGTCGAGGTTGCCGGTGCCGCCATCGCGATCAGTATCAACACGGGGATGGCCGTCCACAGCAACTCGATGCGGGTGCTTTCGTGAAACTGGGCGGCTTTGGCACCGCGCGATTTTCGATGGTGCACGATGGACCAGAACATGATGCCGAAGACGAGCAGACCGATGACGCAACAGATATAGAAAATCGTCATGTGCAGGTCATAGACCTGCTGGCTGATGGCGGTCGCCCCGCGCGTCATGTTGAACCGGATCTCATTGGCAAAGGCGCTGCTGCTGATGAACCACATCATCATTCCGGCACCTGCCTGAGCTGCATCGTTTCTCACATTGCACTCCCTGTGCACGTTGGAGAAGATGGCCTGCATTCAATACACCCGACGCTAACCATCTGAAAATAATGCATTTATTAAAATTCATTTCACATTCAAGTATTAGTCCATATTCAGAAAAAACCAAAATGCAGACAGCCCTGACCAGGCTCATCAGAGCAGTGGCAATGGGCAAAACGCGAGCAGGGAAGAGGGAGAAACGGGTCCCGGGGTGGCCGCGCCTTGAACGGAGAGAGCTTCAGCCATGGTGAGTCGAATCGATGTGCAGAACCCGGAGGGTCCATTGGTTCCTCCCAGGCTCCGTGGTTTTCTGCCGTGCCAGAGGCGGGGTCAGCCCGCTGGGGCTTGCTGAGCCAGCAGTCTGGCCAGCAGGGAGCGCAATGCTTTTATCAGGGCGGGTTTGCCCGCGACACCCTGTCGGGCAGCCAGCTCTGACCAGGGCGCATATTGCCAGATGGTGGCGATCAGCAACCGTCGTTCATCCTGACTCAACGCATCCAGCATCATCACTCGCCGGAGTAGCCAGCGTTGCAGTGTCGCCTGGCACAATTCGAATGGCTTGTGATGGTGGGCAAAGCAATCGAGTTCCCGATGCTCGAATTCATCCAGATCCGGCACATGAGTGACAGGTCCGCCTCTGAGGGATAGCCAGACCAGTTCGGTATCCAGCCTCTTGAGTTCACCTGCCAGCAGGGCCGGCAACTGGCTCATGAAACGCTGTCGCCATTGCGCCAGCTCTGCGTGATATTCCGATTGCAACGGCATCAGCAGCAAAGCTGCATGACTGCCGCTGGCCGCATCGCGCTGCAGACCAAGACGCAGCACCTTCAATCCCGCCTTGAGCCAGAATGGCAGCAGATCTGGACTGGCGGAGAAGGAAGATCCCAGATAATCGACCCCTAATACCCGATAATGTGATACCAGCTTGTCCAGCAACCGGGACCCCAGCCCGAGACGATGAAGGGCAGGATGGATGGCGATGCGCATCACCCTGGCATAAGAGCGCTCCCCCGCCGTCACGAAACCGGCGTGGGCCAGCAGCGACTGGGGCAGCAGATGTCCACGAGGGCGCCTTCGTCCGGCCCAGATCGCGTGCGCCAGATCAGGGGGTATATTGCCCTCCCGCGCGACCAGCGCCACCCCGAGCAACTCCTGTCCCTGCTCCATCAGATGAATGTCGAGATCCGGCCCCTCCAGCAAATACCGCAGATCACTGGGGCTGGTCTGGTAGTGAGCCAGTACGAGCAGGCCGAACACCCGATTGAGCAGCGCGTCATCACGGGCCAGCTCATCTTGTCCGACCAGGCGCCAGGTCGGTGATGTCGGGGGATGAGGTGCCGATATGTCGGCATTCAGACCAAGGAGCCGGAAGATCAGAGGCTCCAGCGGATCGCTCAGGCTCCAGCGAATGGGCTCCACCAGGTGCAGCTCCTGCCAATCCGGGGTTTGCTCATCGAGTACCCTCTTGAAGCGCAGATGAAAGCCGCGCCCCGTCCCCTCATAGCCGTGCTCCGTTGTAGCGAAGACAATGCGACTGTGACGGGCCAGCATGGCTTCCAGCAGCGGGGTCGGGATGGCGGCGGCCTCATCCACCAGCAACAGATCCGCCAGCACATCTCCTTGAGCCACCCGATCAGGGGACACATAGCTCAGACCGGCCAGCCGCTCAGGCATCTCTGCCAGCGCGCGCTCTGCATGGGCAAAAAGTGTCGCCACTGTAGCGTGGGAAGGGGCCGTCACCGCTATCGTCAAGGCCGGATCCCGACTCAGCAAGTCGGCGCTCGCCAGCCCCAGCACGGCGCTCTTGCCACGACCGCGATCGGCGCTCAGCACCAGGGGGCGACGGCGATGGCCGTGCAACACGTTGTGGATGGCGGGCAGCGCACGGGCCTGATCCGCACTTAGCGGCCGGTCCCCGTCGAGAGGCTGCCAGGTAATATCACAAGAGGCAGGCGTCAGATCTCGCGCCGGATCTTCTTCCAGCAACCGTACCAGACGGGAGATGAACCCCTGCCCGGCACGATCGACCTCCTCTGGCTGGGCGACCAGCCTCTGACGATCAGGGTCTGGGTAGGTCGGCCATACCTCCCGCGGCGGGGTCAGCAGAAGCAAGAGCCCCCCAGCCCTCAATGTCCCCGCCAAGGCACCGAATGCATCGGGGTGAAAACCGCTGAAGGCATTGAATACCAGGGTGTCGCACTCCTGACCGAGCCGTTGAAGCGCCTTGGCGGCAGGCTGCGGAGCATGACGCTCAGGACCCTGCCCCAGCCAGAACACCCCCCCCCACAGCAAGGATTCGGCACGAACGATGCAGTCATCCTCCTCCCCTTCCAGCCAGATCAGACGCCGCTCGCCGGCAGAAGCGATAGCGTGGCGCAAGGCGAGCAGCTCGGCTGACATCATGGAGCTGGGCTGGCGTCTGGCTTCACACGGGGTTCAAACATGCGCTCCCCCATCTGGTCGATGAAGGTATGGGCCTTTTGCACCATGAAGCGCTCGGCATCCGCCGGGTTGGCAAAGAGATCGGAGCGGATGAAGCGATGGGTCTGTAATTGCCCGTCTATCTCCCTGGTGATGCGACCGGCCAGCCTGTATTGCCCCCCTTCCGCCATGGGCTCGGGATAGATGAGATAGCCCATGTATTCGATGGGCTCAACCTCGGGGCTCTGGGCGATCTCTCCCTTGAACAGGGCATTGAATAGTTTTTTGAACATGTTCGCATCCTCTCTGATAAAGGCATTCTCCCCAAGGGTGGAATCACTGGCAAGCACGGGATCTTATTACCATTCGTTCTTTGCACTACGAACCATTCTCATTTAGATTTCATCTCATTCCAGCATGAGGTCCAGATTATGTACGTGTGTTTGTGCCGCGGCATCACAGATAACCAGATCCGCAAGGCGGTACAGGCAGGCAAGACTGAATTCAGACAGTTGAAACAGTCGCTGGAAGTCGGTGCCCAATGTGGTAAATGTGTGCGCATGGCGATGGAGATCATCGCTACCGAAATCGACAAGATGAGGTCAGAGCAGGCACCGCTCTATTACGAAGTGGCGTAAAACCGCCGACTGCTCGTCTTCATCTCTCCTTCTGCCCTCCAGGGGACGACTTTCCCCCATCACGTTATGGTCATGTTTCTGGACTAAGCTCTAGTGATCGTTGCCTAGGCTCGAAAACGAGGAGTAATGTCGATGAAAGGAGATCCCAAAATCATTGCCCACCTCAACAAGGTGCTGGCCAATGAGCTGGTTGCCATCAACCAATACTTCCTGCATGCCCGCATCTATGATGACTGGGGCCTCAAGGGGCTGGGGCACAAGGAGTATCACGAATCCATCGATGAGATGAAACATGCCGACGAGCTGGTCAAGCGGGTGCTGTTTCTGGAAGGGCTGCCCAACTTGCAGGATCTGGGCAAGCTGCGCATTGGTGAGACGGTGGAAGAGATGCTGCGCTGTGACTTGTCTCTGGAGATGGACGCCATCCCCGACCTGAAAGTCGCCATCACCTATGCCGAGTCTGTGCAGGACTACGTCAGCCGCGACCTGTTCCAGGAGATCCTGGAAGATGAAGAGGAGCATGTGGACTGGCTGGAAACCCAGCTCGATCTCATCGCCCGTATCGGTCTGGAAAACTACCAGCAATCCCAGCTCCATGCCGAGTCATCCTGAATCGCGATGACATCAAGAGACAATCCCAACCCGCCCAGGCGGGTTTTTTCATGGTACCAGCGGCAGAGATCTTGCCCAACGATACGGTAGCCTGCCTGATTGCTGACAAGGCAGGCCAGAGGCTGTCAGGATGGCTGGCGCCGGATTGAACCGCCTCCGGGATCACAGTTACGATGCATGGGGCAGCGGCAGGCGCCGCTTTCGATTAGGATACGACCCCATTCCCATCATTTTGCTACGGATGACCTCCATGGAACTGATTGCACGCGAGATGGCGCCCCACAAACGGGTTGCCCTGGTGGCTCACGACAACATGAAAGCCCCTCTGCTGAACTGGGTGCTGCGCCGCAAGGAGGAGCTCAAGCTCCACCACCTCTATGCGACCGGCACCACGGGCACCCTGCTCGGCAAGAAGGCGCAGCTGCCCATTACCTGCCTCTTCTCCGGCCCCATGGGAGGGGATCAGCAGCTCGGCGCCCTCATCGCCGAAGGGAAGATAGACGTGATGATCTTCTTCTGGGATCCCCTCAATCCCGCCGCCCACGATCCTGACGTCAAGGCCCTGCTGCGCCTCGCGGCCGTCTGGAACATCCCGGTCGCCACCAACGAGGCGACGGCGGACTTCATCATGGACAGCCCGCACATGCAGCAGGCATTCAGCGTCCAGGTGCCCGACTACGCCGGCTACCTTAAGGCCAGAACCGAATAAGCAACGCCAGACAGCAAAGAGCCGGAACAGATGTCCGGCTCTTTTCTTTCATGTGTCCCGTCCTGAATATGGTTTACACCTTTCCCCCCAATAAATGGAGAACCCGATGGGACAAGGTGTGAAACGGACACAGCACGATTACTCGCTGACTTTTAAACTGGCGCTGGTCGAGCAGATTGAAAAAGGCGAGCTCACCTACAAACAGGCTCAGGTGCGCTATGGCATTCAGGGCCGTTCCACCGTTCTGGTATGGTTGCGTAAACATGGTCGGCAAGATTGGAGCCAGGGGGCTTCTGTTCGTGCCGGCAGGAGCATCACCATGCCAGACCCCGACAACCAGACGCCCGAGCAGCGTATCAAGGAACTCGAGCAACAGCTGGCGCTGATGAGTCAGAAAGCCCAGTTCTTTGAGGCCGTCGTCGATGTACTGAAGAATGACTACGGCGTCTCCATCGTAAAAAAGCGACCCGGCAAGTCCTCTCGCAGCGGCAAGTCGAGAGGCTGACCATTGTCAGGGCTTGCCTGTTTCTCGGGATAAGCCGGCAGACTTACTACAAGCGCAATCGGGTCGCCGACGAGCGCCATGCACAAGGGCTACAGGTGGTGCGCTTTGTGCGTCAGGTTCGACTGCGACAACCGCGGGTGGGCACTCGCAAGCTGCATTATCTGCTGCAGGGTCAGGATGATGACGGGCTCAAGGTCGGGCGTGACAGGCTGTTTCAGATATTGGCCGAGCACCGCCTGCTGGTGCTGCCTAAGCGGGCGTATCACAAGACCACCCACAGTTTTCACCGTTTCTACCGTCATCCCAACTTGCTCAAGGCGGGGCCAGAGCAGGTCACACCGGTGGCACCGGAGCAGGTCTGGGTCGCAGATATCACCTATCTGCCAGCCAGGAGCGGGCCGCTGTACCTGAGCCTGGTGACGGATGCGTACTCACGCAAGATAGTAGGCCACCACGTACACGAAGGAATGCACGCGGAGTCGGTGGCGATGGCGTTCAAGAAAGCGCTGAAGCAACGGTGTGGCAGCGGGGAGCTAATCCATCACTCAGACCGTGGCGTGCAGTATTGCTCGGGACTGTATCAGTCATTACATGAACGGTACGGGGTGAAATGCTCGATGACGGATGGGTATGACTGTTACCAGAATGCGTTGGCGGAGCGGGTGAACGGGATTTTGAAAGGAGAGTTATTGTTGCAAAGCCCGCAGGATTTGGCGCAAGCGCGGGAAATGGTGCGTGAAGCGGTGGATATTTACAACGCGGAGCGGCCGCATCATGCGTTGAAATACAGAACCCCCGATGCGGTACATAGGGGGTTCTGAGTAGAGAAATGCTAGTTGAAAATGTGTAAACCTATTTCAGGACTAGACAATGGGTGGAGAAGGTCAGCGCTGGAGGCTTTTCTGCGCGAATTTGGGCCTGGCATTCATGATCTGCTCCACCTGCTCGTCGCTCATCTTGCCCCGCGACAGCCCCAGAACCTTGTAGGTAAGCAGAGGGCGCGCTGGCAGGGCGATCATCAGGGCGCGGATCTGGTTCTCGTCCTCCTTCTCTCGCGTCGGCTTGCCGTAGGCGTAGGTGAGCACGCCGGCATCCATCAGGTTTTTGACGGCGGGTTCGGTGATCGGCAGGTTTATGACGCTTTTCCGTTGCAGTACGAACTCCCGCAGCACCGCCTTCTCGTTGAAGTCGAGGAAGCCAATCATCTGGGCCAGTTGATCCTGCTGGCGGCGGGACTGCCACTCGTCACAGGCCCACTCCCAGGCGATCAGGAAGCCCTGACTGCAGAAATAGGAGATGGCGATCAACATGCCGACCCCAAGCCAGGCCGCATGAGCCGTGGCCCACTGGCTCACGGCGCCTTTCATCAATCCGGCCGGAAACAGCAGGATGATGCTGCAGCAAAGCAGCAGCCAGACCATCAGCCAGTTGAGGCGATTAAGCTGGTAAAAATGTTGGATCCACCGTTTCATCGTTCACCCTTCCCAAGTCAATGTGGACAGTAGCCAACTCATAGCAATCGCTGTGCCAGCACAAGGATCCCCGTAAAAAGATCAGGATCCCGGACGGGAGAGTCGAGGGTTGTCACATCCTTTTACAACTTGTCGCACGGATCATCCCCTGTTGGCCTTGCGCCTCACCGAGCCACTTGGTAAAAATCCCGCACTGTCATTGGGGAGTAGCAACCCGCCCGTGATCCGGGCAGGGCTCATGTCAACATTCTTGGATCTGCCGATCCATGGCATGGGCGGCGATAGCACCTATCGTCCTGCAAGACCTTTGGCCTCGATACGCAAGCCAGCCGGGCGAGCCGTATCGAGTCCATCGGTTGTTCTGCTCGCCTGGCGGTTACTCATCATGCTGATCACCCTGCTGTTATTTCTGATCTCTGCCGTCACCATCTATCTGGCCTGCGAATACTTCGTCAACGGCATCGAATGGACCGGCCATCATTTCAAACTGTCCCAAAGTGCCACCGGTTCTCTGCTGGCGGCCCTCGGCACGGCCCTGCCCGAATGTATCGTCACCCTGACCGCCCTGCTGATGGGGGATGCCCCCGCCCAGCAGCAGATAGGCATAGGTGCGGCCCTCGGCGGTCCCCTGGTGCTCTCCACCCTTGGCTATGCCGCCGTTGGCGTGACCCTGCTGCTGTGCCTGGACCATGGGCACAGGGTCATTCATGGTGAGGTGCAGCGCGAAATTGGCCGCGATCAGGCCTGGTTTGCCGCTATCTTCCTGCTGGCCGTGCTGCTTGGCATGGTGGCCTTCACCGGTAAAACCTGGCTGGCCCCCCTGTTCGTGCTGATGTACCTCCTCTATGTGCGACGTGAGCTGAAACAGACCGACAGCCACGAGGCCGAATTGCCCTCCCCCCTCAAGCTGGATCCGCACGCCAGGATCCCGGCGCTCGGCAAGGTGCTGCTGCAAACCCTGGTGGCGCTCGGTGTGGTGGCGCTGGCGGCCCAGCTGTTCGTTCACCAGCTGGAGAGCATGGGCGAGCTGTTCGGCCTCTCGCCGGTGCTGGCGGCCCTGCTGCTGAGCCCGGTGGCCACCGAAATGCCCGAGCTGATGAACGTGCTTATCTGGGTGCGGCAGGGCAAACACCGGCTGGCACTGGCCAATATCTCGGGGGCCATGATGATCCAGGGCACCATTCCCAAGGCGTTCTGCCTGCTGTTCACCCCCTGGCTGCTGGATAACACCATGATGGCCTCCTCCCTGGTGACGCTGCTGGCGGTCGCGCTGATGTGGTGGGGGTTCAGTCGGGAGCGGATGACAGCGGGCAGGCTCGCCCTGGTGGGGCTGGTTTACCTGGGTTTCTGCGGCTGGCTGATGATGAGCTGAGGGCCGGCATCTGCCTCTGGCGCAACAAGAAAGGGCAGGATCCCATCCTGCCCTTCATCTCACGGGGTAGTGTCAATCAGGCCGAGCCGAGGTCTTAGAACTGCTGGAACCAGCGCTGGATCTGGGCCGGATCCTTGCTCTGGGTCAGGGCGAGCATCAGCAGCACCCGCGCCTTCTGCGGGTTGAGGGTCTCGGCGGCGACGAAGCCGTACTTGGCGTCATCGATCTCCGCATCCAAGGTGGTGGAACCGGTCGGCACGCGGGCGGAACGCACCACGCGAATGCCGTCCTTGCTCGCCTTGGCCAGGGTGTCGAACAGGGTGTGGTAGAGGTTGCCGTTGCCCACCCCGGCACTGACGATGCCGTCAAACTTGGCATCCACCAGGGCCTTGGCCGGCAGGTCCGAGGCGTTGGCGTAGCTGTAGACGATGCCGACCTGGGGCAACTTGTCGAGCTTGCTCACGTCGAACGGGGTCTTGCTGGTGTGCTGGCGGGCCGGGCTGCGCTGGTAGTCGATCTTGCCGTTGTGGATGTAGCCGAGCGGGCCGAAGTTGGGGGAGGCGAAGGTCTGCACTCCTGTGGTGTTTGTCTTGGTGACGTCGCGGGCATCCAGCACGGTGTCGATCATCGCTACCATGACGCCACGTCCCTTTGAGGCGGGGTCGGAGGCAGTCACCACGGCGTTGTAGAGGTTCATGGGGCCGTCGGCGCTCATGGCGGTGGAGGGGCGCATGGCGCCCACCAGCACCACCGGCTTGTCGCTCTTGACGGTCAGATTGAGGAAGTAGGCGGTCTCCTCCATGGTGTCGGTGCCGTGGGTGATGACGATGCCGTCCACGTCATCCCTGGCCAGCAGCGCGTTGACGCGCTTGGCGAGCGTGAGCCACACCTCGTCGTTCATGTCCTGGGAGCCGATCTTGACCACCTGCTCACCCTGCACGTCGGCCACGTTTTTCATCTCGGGCACGGCGGCGATCAGCGTCTCGATGGCCACCTTGCCGGCCTCGTAGTTGGACTGGGTGGCAGACTGGCCCGCCCCGGCAATGGTGCCGCCGGTGGCCAGAATGTGCACGCTGGGCAGCGCCATAGCCATCGGGGAGAGGGTCAGGCCGAGCACGGCGGCGATCAGGGTCTTGCGAATGGGAAGGGTCATGCTGCAATCCTTCTTATGGGTTGATTGCAGCATTTTTATTCTTTTTAAACGGAATTTAAGTGATCGTTCTCACCAATAAAAAGAATTAAACAGAATATTGGTCTGTTTTTTACCACTTAGGTGATAAGTCATTCCGCGGTGAAGCCACTGGCCTCGACTAGGGCGATCAGCTCCGCCTTGCCCAGCTCGCTCTCGATAACGGCCTTGCGGCTGGCAAAGTCGACGCTGGCGGTGCTGACGGCAGGCTGGGCCAACAACGCTTTTTGCAGGCTGGCGGCACAGCCACCACAGGACATGCCGGAAACGGTGAGTTCGATGGTCATGGGTAATCTCCTCTCTGAATGTCCCCCCAGCCTAAAGCTGACGGCCGCAGCAAGGTCAAGCCCTAGCGGGCCAGTACCGACTCACGCACCACCAGACGCCCCTGGAACTTCTGCGGTTCGTCGGCCGGACGCAGGCCTTGTGCCAGCTGTGCCAGCAGCACGCGCACGCTCTCCTGGGCCAGCCGTTCACTCGGGTATTCGATGCAGGTCAATGGCGGAGTCAGCTGGCTTGCCAGGGTGGCCCCCTCCAGGCTGATGACGGACACATCCTGGGGAACGTGGAGGTTGAACTCACGCAGCAGTCGCATGGCATCGGCCGCCTGGGCATCCTGCTGCACCACCAGGGCGGTGAAGGGCAGATAGCGGTTGAGCAGGCCGAGCAGCGCCTGCTGGTTGTCGGCACCGTCGATCACCAATTGGCCGTTGTAGGGCAGGGATTGCTGCTGCAGTGCCTGCTGATAGCCCGTGATGGCACTCTTGCCCGCCGGCGACAGCTTGTCGTCCAGCATCAGCACCAACTGGCGATGCCCCTTGCCAAGCAGGAAGCGGCAGGCGCTCTCGGTGGCAAACGTCAGGTCGTAGCAGAGATTGAGGTTGTCCGAATCGCTCACCCCATCGAGCTGGATGAGGCGCTCGTCCGGCGCCAGGGATTGCTTGGCTCCCAGCACCAGCACGCCGTCACAACGCCCCCCCAACAGCTCATCGACCGCCCGCTGCTGTTGCTCCGCCTCGTCGGCGAAGCGCACCAGCATGCTCTTGCCCGCCTTGGTCAGCGCCCCTTCCAGCAGTGGCAGCATGCTGGCCAGCCGGTTGCCAAGCTGGGAAGAGAGGATGATCCCCACGCAATCCGTCGCCTGGGTCGCCAGAGAGCGGGCCGTGGCATTGGGTCGAAAATTCAGCTGCTCGGCAGCCTGCAGCACGGCCAGGCGACTCTCTTCCCGCACGCCGCGCGAGCCGCTCAGAACACGGGAAACGGTGGCTTTGGACACATTCGCAAGACGCGACACATCGGTAATATTGGCCATGGGTTCAATTCCGGTAACCGGTTTACAACTGGTTTCATCCTACCATGCCCCCAACGGGGCGGGAACCTCCAGACTCCCGCCCTGTGAGCCAGATGCTATTGCAGTGCGGACGCCGTCTGGCGAATGCCGGCCTCACCGAACACGATGTCATTTCCCCTTGGGGAGAGATCCATGCTGCCGTAGTCGTAGGACATGTCTAGCACCTCCTCTTCCCCGGCACCATTCCCCTTCCAGGACCAGGCGATCCACCCTACCGACTCGCTCTGCGCCTTGCCAAGCAGATGATAGTGATCGACGTTGTTGGGGGCCTGGAAGCGCTTGTCTCCGAACTCGCCAAACAGGAATGCCAGGTTCTGCGCCTTCATCTGGGCAATGGCGGCATCGATCTCGGCAGGCGTGTCCCAGAGCCAGTGGTAGGCGTGCAGGGAGAACAGCAGGTTCTTGCTGGCATCGGCATTGAGCAACTCGCTGCCACGACCCGAGAGGAAGCTCTGCACGTACTGGCCGCAGTGGGCCGCATCGATCACCAGCGGCATGGTATAGCCGCCATCGCGCAGTCCCTTGATGAGCCCCTTGTAGGTGGTGATAAAGTCGGCGTAATTGTTGGTATCCTCACCCCATTCATTGGCGATGTTAAGCAGGATCTTGCCCTTGTACTTGGGATCCTGCATCACGGCCTTCCAGCTGCCGAGCCAGAGCGAGTCGACGGCGGTCTGCAGCGGCTGCGGGTTGCTCTGGCAGGTCACGTCGCTCTCCCAGTACATGGGCATGGCGACCATGTTGCGGGCGACGATGGCATCGAGGACACCGCGCAGCTCCTGGGCCGTGGTGTGCTTGCGCAGTTGCAGTCGCACTATGTTGGCGCCGGTATTGGCGATCGGCGTGATGGCCGCGAAGGCCGCCCCCGGGTTGTCGCCATACTGCAGGTTGATGCCGCGGGCGATGAAGCGCTGACCACTGGCGGAGTAAAGCTGGCCATCCTTCACATACATGTCCCCCGAGCCCGGTGTCGGTGTGGAGCTGGCCACCTGGCAGCTCTGGCCATTCTCCCAGCCCCAGCCGTCACCGTCCGGATCGCTGGTCGCCGAGGCACAGGTCGGGTAAGTGGTCGCGCCGCCGCCCGACCCTGCCACCACCTGGCAGCTCTGGCCATTCTCCCAGCCCCAACCGTCACCGTCCGGGTCGCTGGCCGCCGAGGCACAGGCCGGGTAGGTGGTCGCGGCCAGGGCCGAAGGGCTCAGCAGCAGAGCGGGCACGGTGCTGCAGCCGAGCAGCAGGGTAGCGATGATCGTCTTTCTCTTCACTTTTCTATCCTTTTATTTATCCAGGGGATAAGCGGTTATTCCATAATCAGGACAGCGATACCGCATCATTCATTGTCACGTCGTGATGGAAATACACCACCGAGGCATTCTCTGTGGCGGACAATAAAATCAGCCACAGAGCATCAGGACCCTTCTTGTTATTTATTTCTGATGGGCGAATAAGGTGGCTGCCGGCTCGCACAGGCAGCCAGGTGTTCGATTATTTGGCCGCGATCTTGATCCATTTCACGAACATATAACCCCAGTCATTGGGCGCCTTGCCGAAGCTGATGCTGTTGCTGCCCTCCTGCAGGGTCACCGGGAGCACCTTCTCTTCACCGGCTTCACCGGTCTGGGGGAAGTCGATCTGCACCGGCTCGCCGCCGTTGACCACCAGGGTGTTCTTCTTGCCGCCCCACTTGGCATTGAAGAAGAGGCGAAGCTGGTACTCACCGGCACTGGGCACCGCAACCGTCCAGGTCACCTTGTCCCCCTCGCTGGCAAAGGGACCGAGAAAACCGTCATCCCCCAGGGTCAGCTGGTCCTTGGCGCTGGTGACCACATTCAGTTGACCATCTCCGGCCGACTGCTCGACCAGATAGTCGGCCGCCATCGCAGACAGGGACAACGCGGGTAGAACCAGCCAGAGAGCACCGAGAAAAATATGTTTCTTCATCTTTATCTCCTTCATGGAGACGGTCGTGCCGCTTTATTTTTGAATATGTGAAAGAGACACCCTGTATCGGGATAAACCGCACAAGGCTATATTTCACACTCGCCAAAAAAGGCCTCCGACGACTCGCTCTCCGATGTGAATGAAACACGAATGAATACGGGCCGCACCATTAGATGCGGCCCGTACTGTTATTCCGCCACGACCTTGACGGACTTCACGAACATATACCCCCAGTCACCGGCGAATTTACCGAAGCTCACCAGGTTCTTGCCCTGCTTGAGCTGCACCGGGACGACTTGCACCTGACCGGCCTCGTCGGTCTGCGGGAATTCGATCGGGTGAATATCGGTGCCATTGATGACGACGCTGTTCTTCTTGCCGCCCCACTTGCCGTTGAAGTGCAGGTGCAGGTTGAAGGCGCCGGACCAGGGGGCCTCGACGTGCCAGGTGATCTTGTCACCCTCGCTGGCAAACGGACCGGCGAAACCGTCGGCCGCCACCTCCAGCTGGTTCTCGGCACTCTTGACCACGTTCAGCTCACCCTCTTTGGCCACCAGCTCGGCAGAGCTGAACTCGCAGTAGCTGACCGGCAGCTCGCCCCTGGCCCGATCCACCTTCACCTTGATGGATCTCGCACTCCGGGCGAGGCCGTCATCGGCACTGAAGGTCAGCTCATACTCGCCCGCCTGAGGGAACCAGGCACGGGTCGAAGCCTTATCGCCGTGGCAGAACCTGGCCTCGAGGGGCCCGGTGCTGCGCCACCCCACCTTGACCTGCGGGGTCGGCAGCTGGTCGTCGCGCCAGACGGCGCTGAGCAGGACACCCTGATCCACCGAGGTGGTCAGATCGCCACCCACTTCGACCACAGGCGGCAGATTCTGCTGGGTGTGTTTGACCGAGATGACGTTGGAGGGTTGGGAGGCACCCGACTCATTCTTGGCGATGACCCTGTAGTAGTAGGTCTGACCCAGCTTGAGCGAGCCGTAGTCGTCGCTGAACAGGCTCATCCTGCTCGGGTCCCACTCGTTGACGCCATCCGAGACATCCTTGCCGACACGGGTCCAGGGACCCTTGGCGGAAGTGGCGCGCTCGATGTCATAGGCACGTCCCACCGGCGCCCCCATCCAGTTGATGGCAAACGGCGAATCGGTCTGGCGCAGCAACGGAGCGTCCGGTGCCGGCAGGGCAGGCGCCTGCGCCAGACCCGCCATCTGGGCCGACGCCTTGCGCACCAGGTCGACGACGTCCATCTCCTGGTTGGCCTTGCCCTCTATCGGGAATCCGGGCAGGTGATAGCTGTAGTGCCCCGTGTACTCCTTGTGCCAGTAGAAGCCCCCGTCGTGACGGTGGCCACGGAAACCCCAGATGAAGCCCCCCACCGCCTTGGCGCCATCCACCTCGGTATGGACGATGGACTGCATGATGTTGTCCAGATCCCGGTGATCGAGCAGGCCGAACTCGCCCACCAGATAGGCCTTCTTGCCGGCGATGGCGGTCAGATCCTTCTTCACCTGATCCGGGTGGTTGTTGCCGGCGTTGGTGTAGTAGTGGTTGCTGATGATGTCGACGTTCGGATCCTTGAGAGAGAAGTCGTTGATCTTCTTGTAGGTGCCGTCGATGACCAGCTGGTGCGGAGCGAACTGCTTGATCCAGGCCGCGGTCCGGGTCAGGAAGGCCTCATTGGAGTTCTCCAGCTCGTTGCCGGTCTCCCAGGCCATGATCGCCTTCTCGTCATAGTAGTGACGGCCGGTGATCGTGTTCTTGCGGGTGATCACCTGGCGGATGATGTCCTGATAGGCCTTGTAGGTCTTGCTCGAGGTGTCGTAGAAGTCGTCTGCCGTCTCCTTGTAGAAGGCTGCCAGCTGCTCGCGCCCGCCCCACCACCACCAGTGATCGATGAAGGGCAGGATGAGCCGCAGCCCCTGCTTGTCGGCCTCGGCAATCATGTTGTCATAGACCACCATGGCCTTTTCATTGAGCACGGGCATGCCGTCTGCCGTGGCAGGGGCCAGAATGTGGGTCTCGCGCTCACAAGCCTGGTCGTTCTCCTGCTGCACCGAGAGGACATAGACCCGCTGGGCCTTGGCGCCAGTCTGCACCATGGCGCGGATCCAGTTGGCCTGCTCCTCGGCGGTCGGCCACTTGAAGTACTGGCCCCAGCCCCGCGGGTCGGCCTTGCACACGCCGCGCGCATCGTCTTCGATGCGGTGCAGCTCGGGGGCGTGGATGCCGGCAAAGCGGAACCCCTGCTTGCCATCCATCAGCGCCGCCCCCTGGCGGGTGATGAAGTGCTCAAAGTGGGAAGGCGCCGCCAGTGTGCTGCCGGCCAGGGCCGACAGCACACAGAAACTCAGGGTATTGCGTAAGAGAGATCTCATGCTCGTGCTCCTTAGAACCACACTTCGCCCTGGACACCGAAGTTCCAGGTATCCGTCTTGCCACTGCGGGAGTAAGCCCCGGCTGAGAGGGTGCCGCTCCCCCAGTCGTAGTTGCCGTCGATGGCATCGGAGACGCCCTCATCCCACTTGGCGTAGGTGGCGAACAGACGCAGCTGCGGACGGCTCCAGAAGCCGGAGTCGAAGGTCAGGGTCGGCGCTATGGTCGCCTTTGTCATGCCCCCCTTGCCCTTGCTGCCCGCCACGCCCTTGTAGTTGTCATCGTCGAGGTACTCGTAGCCGACCTCATACTGCATGGCGAAGTTCCGGGTGATCTGCTGCATGGGACGCACCCCGGCAACCCACATGGAACGGCCCCAACCATCCTGATCCCCGGTCCACCAGCGGTAGCTCTTGTCCTTCTGGTAGAAGGCGAAGGTGGAGACATCCCAACCGTTGTCGAGAGAAGCCAGGCCGTCGAGCACCAGGCGCCAGGACTGGGTGTCATCCAGGTTGGACCAGCCCCAGCCGTTCTTGCCGAGGGAGTCGCCCGCCGCCAAGCCCTTGCCGAGCTGGGCCACGAAGCGGGAGTAACCGCCGGTCAGACCGTAGAAGCCGTCAAAGTTGTAGATGCCGGTGACGCCATAGCCCTTCTCGGCACTCTCCTTCCAGGCGTTGTTCTCGTTCTGGTTCATGTGGTGGGCGACCAGTTGCAGATCGATGGGGCCGCCCCCAATCTTCTTGAACCAGAGGTTGAGGGAGTAGTCGTCCGGATAACCCTGCTCGTTCGCGTCGTGGGGATAGGCCTTGGCCTCGTCGCTCGGGGTGAAGGCGTAGACGCCGACGTCAAACTTGGCGAAACCGATGTCGATGTTGTCCGCCCCGCCCCCGGTGCCGTTGTACTGGATGTACTCCCAGTCGTACTGGTGGCTGGAGGTGTTCGAGCTGCTGTAACGCTTGCCGGCCCAGAACACCACATCCGGTGCGAAGTCGAGCCTGGTCAGCTGGGCAAAGGCCTCGCGTACCTGAATGTCGTGGCCGTCGTCATCCACACAGTTCCAGTCGGACGTGCAGTCGGTCTCATGGGTCAGGTTGGCCTGGATCTTGGCGACCGGGCCGGCATCTGAGGTCAGGGTCACCTGGGGGATCAGCTCGAGCTTGGTGTTGTCCTCGTTGCCCAGTCGCCATTTGCCATCCGGCATCAGGCCGACGGAGTCCACCCGGTTGCCATCCTGATTGGCCAGGATGCCTGAGCGGACATAGCCGTGCATGGCGAAGTCATACTTGTCGGCCAACACGGGGCCGCTGAACATGGCCAGGGTCAGCAGGGAAAGGGGCATGACCTTGTGCATTTTTTCCATCTTTGCTCTTCCTTTTTGTAACGTCCTATCGTGGTAAAAAAGGCCCCGGCCACGACATTGAGGGGCGCCGCAGGCAAGGGGCGGCCCCACGGTGCAGCCGGCACCGTGTATGGGTACTGAGGTGAGAGAGTCAGATCAGGGGGGTGGGCAGCCAGGCCGCACCGCGTACGCCGCTGCTGTCCCCGTGCCGTGCCGGCAGCAGCCGGGTCAGACAACGGTCGGTGAACAGCCAGGGGGTGATGGCCGCCGGCAAGTCCTCATAGAGGCGCGTTATGTTGGAGAGGCCACCACCGAAGACGATGACATCCGGGTCCAGCAGGTTGATGACGCTCGCCAGACTGCGCCCCAGGGCATGGAGGAAGTGCTCGTAGTGAGCCTGGGCCTCCTCGTCCCCCTCGGCCGCCGCCGTCAGGATCCCTTTCGGCGACAGACTGCGGCCATGGCGCTCGACGAAGCGCCCCGCGAACCCCGTCCCCGACACGAAGCGCTCGATGCAGTTGCGACGACCGCAGTAGCAGGGTTGGGCCGGGCCATCGCGCACCGGGTCATAGCCGGGCAACGGATTGTGTCCCCACTCGCCAGTGATGGCGTTGGGACCTACCAGCAGGCGCTGATGCGCCACTATGCCCCCGCCGCAGCCGGTGCCCAGGATGACCCCGAACACCAGGTTGGCACCGCTGCCCGCCCCGTCAACGGCCTCGGACAGGGTGAAGCAGTCCGCATCGTTGGCCAGCCAGACCGGCTGGCCGAGGGCGGCCTCCAGATCCGCCTTGAGCGGATGGCCGTTGAGGAACAGGCAGTTGGCGTTCTTGATGCAGCCGTTGTCGGCACGCACCGCCCCCGGCAAGCCGATGCCGATGCTGACCGGCGCACCGGCCTCTTCGGCGAAGCCGCGGATAAAACCGGTCACCACCTCGATGAAGGTCTGGTAACCCTGCTGCGGCGTCGCGATGCGGCGCCGGCACAGCTCGTTGCCCTCGCCGTCGAGCAGCAGCCCCTCCATCTTGGTGCCGCCGATATCCAGTCCCAGTCGCAACATCTCGCGCTCCTCTCTCAGGCGGCCTGACGGCGGTAGAGTTCGATGAGCTCGCACACCAGCTCCTTGGCCAGCATGGAGGTCATCAGGTGATCCTGGGCGTGCACCAATACCAGGGTGACCGGGATCTTGCCCTCCCCCTGATCCGCCTCGATCAGCCTGGTCTGCACCGCGTGGGCGGCGTTGGCCGCCTCGGTGGCCTGCCGCAGCAGGTCGTCCGCCTCGGCAAACTGCCCCAGCTTGGCGCTGCGCAGCGCCTCGTAGCACAGGCTGCGTGACTGGCCGGCGTTAATGATGATGCCCATGACGGTTTCTTCGAGATCAAACATCTTGTACTCCTTGGTGTTGCTGTGATGCCGGCTCAGAAGCCGCCGTTGCGGGATACGTCGGCGAACCACTCGCCACTCTTCTTGATGCGGCGCTCGCCGGTCGCCAGATCGAGGCGGACGAAGCCGTAACGGTTCTTGTAGGCGTTGCTCCACGACCAGTTGTCGACAAAGGTCCAGAGGTGATAGCCAAGGCACTGGCACCCCTCACCTATTCCCTTGTGCACCCAGCTCAGGTGATCGCGGATGAAGGCGATGCGGTAGTCGTCCTGGATCTGGCCCTGCTCGCCGAGGAACTTCTCCTCCCCCTCGACCCCCATGCCGTTTTCAGAGATGAAGCAGGGGATGTTGCCGTAGTGGTCCCGCAGGTTGACCAGGATGTCGTAGATGCCTTTCTCGTAGATCTCCCAGCCCCGGTGCGGGTTCATCTTGCGACCCGGCATCTCGTAGTAGTCGAAGAACCACTCCGGCATGAAGGGGCTGGCAGGATTGACCGCGTTGCTGCGGGCCTTGACCCGGCGCGGCTGGTAGTAGTTGACACCGAGCAGGTCCACCTTGCCGGCGGCCAGCAGCGCGCGATCTTCCGGCTCGCTGGCCGGCAACTGGTCATATTCCCGCAGCAGCGCCACCAGCTCGGTCGGGTATTCACCCTTGACCGCCGGGTCGAGGAAGCTGCGGTTGAAGAAGAGGTCGGCAATGTTGGCCGCCTTCAGATCCGCCGGATGCTGGGAACGCGGATAGGAAGGGGTCAGGTTCAGGATGATGCCGATCTGGCCGTCCTGGCCCTGGGCGCGATAGGCCTGCACCGCCTTGGCGTGGGCCAGCATGGTGTGGTAGGCCACGGTCGCGGCACGGCGGAAGTCCACCACGTTCGGGTAGTGGAAGTCATAGAGATAGCCCCCCTCGACCGGCACGATCGGCTCGTTGAAGGTGAACCAGTGTTTGACCTTGCCCCCGAACAGCCGGAAGCAGGTGGCGGCAAACTCGGCGAAGGCGTCGACCACCTTGCGACTCTCCCAGCCCCCTTGCTCCTGCATGGACATCGGCATGTCGAAGTGGAACAGGTTGATGAAGGGGGTGATGCCACGGGCCAGCAGCTCGTCGAGCATGGCGTGGTAGAAGCGCACCGCCTCCGGGTTGGGTTCGCCACGCCCCTGGGGCAGGAGGCGCGCCCAGGAGATGGAGGTGCGGAAACTGTTGTGACCTATCTCCTGCATCAGGGCGATGTCATCCCGAAAATGCTGGTAGAAGGTGGAGGTATCGGCCGGTCCCACCTGCTGGTGGAAGCGGTTCGGCTCGATGGCAAACCAGTGATCCCAGATGGTCGGGGCCTTGCCGCCCTGGAGGCTGGCGCCCTCGGCCTGAGGGGCGGATGAGGCACTGCCCCACCAGAAGGTGTCGGGGAAACGGAACTGCATGGTGTGTCTCCTGTCAGGCCGCCATGGAATGGCGGCCGATGGTTCGATTAGCGGATGTTCTGACGGGTCGCCATGGCGACGTCGCCGGTGAAGGCTTTTTCAGCTTCTTCTCTCTCCTCTTCCTGCTTGAGCAGGCTGCGCTCGTAGGCTTTCAGGAAGGGGTAATACATGACGGCGGCCGAGCACATGCACAGGATGCACATCAGCGCCGGGCTGATGGCCCAGTTCGCGGCCCAGGAGGCACCGATGGGGGCTGGTGTGGTCCAGGGGGTCAGGGACGCCACCCGTGCCACCAGCCCCAGATCCAGCGCGAACCAGGCCAGGGTGGCGTTGATCATGGGCACCAGGATGAAGGGCAGGAAGAACACCGGGTTCATCACGATAGGGGCGCCAAACAGGATGGGTTCATTGATGTTGAACAGACCCGGCACCACGCCCATCTTGCCGATGGATCTCAGGTGGGCCGCCTTGCTGCGCAACAGCAGGAAGGCCAGCGGCAGGGTGGAGCCAACACCGCCGATGAGCAGGTAGTGATCCCAGAAGCCCTGCAGGAAGATGTGGGGCAGTACCTCGCCCGCCGCCATGGCCGCCTGGTTGTTGGCCAGATTGGCCATCCAGAAGGGGTTCATGATGCCGGTAACGATCAGGGCACCGTGGATCCCGGCAAACCAAAGGATCTGGCACAGCAGCACGGCCAGCAGCATGGCGGGCAGGGTGTCGGAGGCGGCGACCAGGGGCTTGATCAGGGCCATGATGGCCTCGGGCAGGATCATCCCCGTGCTGCTCTCAAGGATCAGATTGAGCGGATGCAGGGTCAGGATGATGAGCAACACCGGGATCAGCACCTCGAACGAGCGCGCCACCCCGGTCGGCACCTGAGGAGGCAGCTTGATGGTGATGTTGTGCTTCTTGAGGAAGGCATAGACTTCGGCGGCATAGATGGCGGTGATCAGGGCCGTGAAGATCCCCTGGCCCGAGAAGTACTGCATCGAGATCTGGCCATCCTTGACGGGCGCGGCCACCAGCATGAAGGCCATCAGGCAGAGCAGGCCCGTGGTGACCGGATCCAGCCCGTTTTGCCTGGCCAGGCTGGCACCGATGCCCACCGAGATGAACAGGGTCATCAGCCCCATGCTGAGCTGGAACGGCAGCAGCAGCTGGGCCTGATAGGTGCCGGCGAAGTCAAGCCAGGCCCGGGCAAAGCCCCACTGGGTCTCTTGCGAGAAGGGGGGGAAGATGAACACCAGCATGAAGCTGCCGACGATCATGAAAGGCAGCGCGGCGATGAAACCATCGCGGATGGCCTGGATGTACTTCTGCTGACCGAGACGGCCGGCCAGTGGGCTTATCTTCTGCTCGATCACCGAGACGAAGCGGTCGTAAAGCGTGTTCATGGACTGTTCCTTGTGAAATGAGCCGGGTTAGCCGATCAGCGACAGCGCATGGTCCAGCACCTTGTCGCCCCGCTGCATGCCGTAATCGATCATGTCGATGGTGGCCACCGGCACGCCGTGCGGTGCCGCACGCCCGGCCAGCTCCGCCTGCATGTACTTGACCTGGGGGCCTAGCAGCACGACCTGGTAGTGGGGCATCTGGTTGTCGAACTCGCTGGCACCGAAGGCGTTGATCTCGGCCTCCAGACCGCGTTTCGCCGCCTCTTCCTTCATCTTCTTGACCAGCAGGCTGGTGGACATGCCGGAGGAGCAGCACAACATGATCTTCTTCATCAGATAATCTCCTTGGGGTGGTATGGGAGGGATTGTGCCGATCTCGGAAATGAATGGAAACCGGTTTCCATTTTGATTCATTTCATTTGTGATCCAGGTCGACCATTCCCTGGAGAAGCGTGCCTTTTTTGTGAGCCAGCTAGAAAAACAGGGAAACTCGGTTGGTGAATACGGACGCTGAGTCCGAAAGAGAGCAGAATGGAGGCACGCCATAGCGCCTGGCGAGAAGAGGAAAGATGCCGCAATGAACATGCAAGTGATGGGGATGCTGGCCAGCATTGTTGAACAAAGAATGATACCGGTTGCCAACTGGCTGACACGCAGTCGGCACGTGATGGCACTCAGAGACGGGTTTCAGCTCGCCATGCCCTTCATCATCGTCGGCAGTCTGCTGGTGCCCATCCTCTATCCCCCTGTCGCCAGCGACAACGCCCACCCGCTGGCCATCGCCCTGCGGGACCTCTCCCAGCAGCTGATGCCCTGGCTGTATCCTGTCTACAGCCATACCGCCGGCCTGGTCTCCCTCATCATCGCCTTCGGAGCCGCCGCCAGCCTGGCCAAGGCGTATGAGATGCCGGAGCGCCTCTCCGGCCTGTGCGGCTGCGTCGCCTTCCTGCTGCTCATCGACTTTCGCTCGGCACAGGGAGGGGTCTTCGGCTACCTGGGAGGACTCGGGATTTTCACCGCCCTGCTGGCGGCCTTCTATACGGTGGAGGTCATCCGCCTGTTCCAGCGGGCCGGCTGGATCATCCAGTTTCCCGAGGAGGTCCCCCTGATGACCCGCCAGGGATTCCAGCTGATCATTCCCCTGCTGTTTATCACCCTCTCCCTCAGCTTGCTGCGGCTCTGGCTGCAACAGCATTTCGGGATATCGCTGCCCGAGCTGATGGAGTACCTGTTCCAGCCCCTGGTCACCGGCGCCGATACCTTGCCGGCACTGCTCATCGCCCTGCTGGTGGCACACCTGCTCTGGTTCATGGGGGTGCACGGGGCCCTCATCGTCAACGGCCTGCTCTCCCCGTTCTGGATGGCGGGTCTAAGCGCCAACCAGGGCGCACTGATGGCAGGGGAGCCCCTGCCCCACATCTTCCTGCAGGGGTTCTGGGACTACTACCTGCTGATCGGAGGCATAGGCACCACCCTGCCCCTGGTCTTCATGGCCATGCGCAGCCGCAGCCGAACCCTGCACTCGGTCGGCCGGCTCGGCCTCATCCCCTCGCTGTTCAACATCAACGAGCCCCTGCTGTTCGGTTTTCCCATCATCATGAACCCGCTCTTCTTCCTGCCCTTCATAGGGGTCCCCATGGTCAATGCCACCCTGGCCTGGCTGCTGACCGAGTGGGGCTACCTGGATCGCTTCGTCGCCATGTTGCCCTGGTCCATGCCCTCTCCCCTGGGGGCAGCCTGGGCCGCCAATGGCAGCCTGGCCAACGCCCTCATGGTGCTGGTCTGCATCCTCAACAGCTACGTGCTCTACCGCCCCTTCTTCATCGCTCACGAGCGGATGCTGCTGGCCCAGGAGACGGAGCGCAGGGCTCACTGATCAAGCAGGCCGCCCCGAGGCGGCCTGACTCAACGGTTGCCTGCGCGGGCAAAACTGCCCTGGGCCTGCACCTCATAAGGGCCGAGGCAGACTGGCAGGAAGGCTGACTGCCCCCTATCCAATACCAGGGGGGGCTGGCCGTCACGGTGCAGGGAGAGGGAGCCATTGATGGCAAACAGGATCTCCGCGCTCGTCGTGACCAGCCTGTGTTCCCCCTCGCCGTAGACACTGAAGGTGAAGTCGGGGACAGGCACATCGAAGTGTTGCGCCCCTTCCTCCGCACGGGGAGAGATCAGGAGCGTCTCGACCGGCTTGGGCCGGCATTTGGTGCAGGCGAGCAGTTCGTCCACGTCCAGATGCTTGGCGGTCAGCCCGGCCCGCAGCACGTTGTCGGAGTTGGCCATGATTTCGAGCCCGGTCCCATGGACATAGGCATGGGGGGTACCGGCATCCAGATACATGGCCTGGCCCGGGTGCAGCGTCACCACATTGAGCAACAGGGGAGCAAACAGACCCACGTCCCCCGGATACTGGGTGAACAGGTCCAGCACCAGGGCAAAAGTCTCGTCCTGACGATCGCGCTCGGCACAGACCCTGAGGGCGGCGAGTGCCGTCTCTTTGCTCTCCCCCTCCAGAGTCAGCAGAGCCCGGAAGAAACGTGCCAGTCCGCCCTCGCTCTGATCGGCGGCGAACGCCTCCACCAGCGGCGCCAGACTGGCCGCCGCCACCCGCTCAAACAGCACCAGGATGGCGGCAAAGTCACGAAAACCGTTCATCGCCTGATAGGGGGTCAGGGCGAACACCAGCTCGGGCTTGTGGTTGTCATCGCGATAGTTGCGGTAGGGAGCATCGATGGCGATACCCTCCGCCACCTCGCGAGCAAACCCGGCCTCGGCCTGAGCCTTGCTGGGGTGAACCTGGATGGAGAGCGCCTTCTCGGCACAGAGCACCTTGAACAGGAAGGGCAGCCCCCCGAAGCGGGCGTAGGTGGATTCGCCCAGTATCGCCACGCCGCGCCCGGCGATCAGCTCGGACAGAGGCGTCGGCAGGCCAGCTACCTCGACCTGTGAACAGCCGTTGGGATGAGCCCCCATCCAGAGCTCGGCCTGAGGCTTGCGCTCCGGATTCGTGATCCCGAACAGCCGGGTCAAGGCGTCACGGCTACCCCAGTCATATTCCTGGATCGGGTTTCGCATCAGAAATGCTGTCGATAAATACATGATGGACATCTCATGGTGATGGTGGAAGGGAGATGTCCGGAATGTATCAGCCCAACCCAATTACGGAAACCGGTTTCCACCATTGGAGTGATCCACATCAGATAATGACGCCATGAGAGGGGGGTGGCGACAGGTCGACATAAGGGAAGAAAACCTCTGTCCAGCGCGCCTGCGTATCAAGGGTAGGCGTTGTTCAGGCAGCCACGACCTGGCGTGGTGTCATGATACGGCCCAGGAGGATAAGGACGTCAGCCAGCAGCCAGCTGGGGGAATAATGAGCGAAAGAGGGCAATACTCGGAGCCTGCCGGCCCATTTTACGGCAAGCGCTTTCCAAAACAGGAGGGTGTGACTGAGGGGGGCGTTCGTCGGAGACGGGTCAGGGCAGACCAGAGAGTTGGGTCTGCCCTGAGTGCCGGGCTAGCCCATCAGCCCCAGGTAGTTCATCAGGGTGGCCCCCAGGCTGGTGGTGACGAGCGAGCCCAGGGTGGTGGTGGCGATGATGTTGGCCGCGAGGGCACTGTCACCGCCCATGGCACGGGTCATCACATAGCTGGCGGCGGCGGTGGGGGTAGAGCTGATGAGAAACAGGATGCCGAGGGCCTGCGGGCTGAAGCCGAGCGCCCAGGCCCCCAGCACCAGCAGCACGGGGATGCAGCACAGCCGGTTGACCGTGGCCCAGCCGGTCAGCATGGCGCCGCCGCGCAGGGCCTTGAGGTTGAGGCTGGCACCGGTGCAGAGCAGGGCCAGTGGCAGGGTCATGTTGGCGAAATAGTTGCCCGTGCTGATAACCAGCTGGGGCAGTTCGATGCCGAGCAGACCGAAGGGCAGGGCCGCCAGAATGGCGATGATGAGGGGGTTTTTGACGATCCCCTTGAGTATGGGTGTGAGCCCCTTTCCGCCCCCCAGGCTGCGGGTCAGGGTGATCACCGCGAGGATGTTGTAGAGCACTGTGATGGAGCCCACCAGCAGGGCGGCGGCCCCTATCCCCTCCGGGCCGTAGGCGTTTTGCACATAGGCCAGCCCCATGATCCCCATGTTGCCGCGAAAGCTGCCCTGCACGAAGATGCCCCGCAGTTTCTGCTCGCTGATGAAACGGGCCGCCAGCACCTCCAGCACCAGGAAACCGGCGAGGGTGCCGAGCAGGCCGTAGAGGATGAGCCAGGGGCTCGGCATGGTGGAAAAATCGGTGCGCACCATGCTCAGAAACAAGAGAGCTGGCAGGGTGACCTGGAACACCAGACGGGAGGCTGACTCGACGAAGCTGTCGGGCAAGAGACCCAGCCGCTTGAGCCAGATGCCGAGTACCAGCACCAGACAGATGGGGCCCGTGATGGAGAGAGAGAAGTGCAGACTTGCCAACAGATCCATGATGCGCGTCCTGTGCAACGGCGAAGAAAGTCGCCTGGGAAAGGGCATTCTAACGCCATGGGCTTGTATTCACAGGAGTTAATCACAACAATGTCTGCATCCCGATTGTCGCCCTCCCCTGTCACGGATCCCCCATGGAAAAGAAACTGACCATCCTCGATATCGCTCGCCTCAGCGGGGTCGGCAAGTCGACCGTCTCCCGGGTGCTCAATCAGGATCCCAAGGTCAATGCCCAGACCAGGGCCAGGGTCGAATCGGTGATCGCCCAGCACGGTTTCGTCCCGAGCAAATCGGCGCGGGCCATGCGCAGCCAGAGCCAGCAGGTGGTCGGCATCGTGGTGTCGCGCCTCGACTCCAGCTCCGAGAACCAGGCGGTGCGCGGCATGCTGGAGACCCTCTACCAGCGTGGCTACGACGCCGTGCTGATGGAGAGCAAGTTCTCCCCCGCCAAGGTGAGCGAGCACCTGGCGGTGCTGGAGCGGCGCGGGGTGGACGGCATCATCCTGTTTGCCTTCAACGATCTGGACTATGCCGCCATGGCGCCGCTCAGGGAGAAACTGGTGCTGATGGCCCGCGAGCGCCCCGGCTTCTCGTCGGTCTGCTTCGACGATGACGGGGCGGTGCGCGCCGTGCTTGCCCACCTCGGAGAGCGTGGCCTGACCGAGGTCGCCTATCTCGGGGTGGAACGCAGCGATCTCACCACCGGGTTGCGTCGGCATCAGGCTTACCTCGACTACTGTCGGGAACAGGGGCGCACGCCCCGCAGCGCCCTCGGGGATCTCGGTCTGCAAAGCGGCTATCGGCTCGCGGCCGAGCTGCTCACCCCCACCACCCAGGCCATGGTCTGTGCCAGCGACACCCTGGCCATCGGCGCCGCCAAATACCTGCAGGAGCAGGGGCGCACCGACATCCTGGTGAGCGGCCTTGGCAGCAATCCCATGCTGACGTTCCTCTTTGCCAACACCCTCAGCCTGGATTTCGGCTACAAGGACGCCGGCATCCTGGCCGCCAGACAGCTGCTCGACCAGATTGAAGAGGGGCAGCCCCCCAGAGCGACCATCGCCCCCTGTCAGCCCCTGTAGTCTATCTTTTCCTCCATTCCCGGCGTTTTGCGCTTTTTGTGACCAGCGCCACGAATTGGGAACGTTCCCATTGCCGATACCAGCCACTGGCTTCATGCTGATTGGGAACGATACCAATAAACGGGCGGTCCTTGGCCAGCCGGTAAAGACACGACCATTATTCATGGAGTCACAGAGGGAAGGCTCATGTCAAAAGTCAACACACAGCATCTGGCGCAGCTGATCGAGCGGATCGGCGGCAAAGAGAACATCACCACTGTCAGCCACTGCCTGACCCGGCTCAGGTTCGTGCTGGCCGATCCGGTCAAGGCCGATCCCAAGGCCATCGAGACCATCCCTTCGGTGAAGGGGAGCTTCACCCAGGGCGGCCAGTTCCAGGTGGTGATCGGCAACGAGGTGGATCAGTGGTACAAGGCGCTCACCCAGGAGATCGGCGTGAGCGGCGGCAGCAAGGAGGCCGCCAAGCAGGCCGCCCGCCACAACATGAACCCGTTGGAGCGCGGCATCTCCCACCTGGCCGAGATCTTCGTCCCCCTGCTGCCCGCCATCATCACCGGTGGTCTGATCCTGGGCTTTCGCAACGTCATCGGCGATATCAAGATGTTCGACGACGGCACCCACACCCTCACCGAGATCAGCCAGTTCTGGGCCCAGGTGCACGCCTTCCTCTGGCTGCTGGGTGAAGCCATCTTCCACTTCCTGCCGGTGGGTGTCTGCTGGTCTGCGGTGAAGAAGATGGGCGGCTCCGAGATCCTCGGCATCGTGCTGGGTATCACGCTGGTGTCGCCGCAACTGATGAACGCCTATGGCATCGGCCAGCAGACCCCGGAAGTGTGGGACTTCGGCCTCTTCGTCATCCAGAAAGTGGGGTATCAGGCCCAGGTCATTCCGGCCCTGCTGGCGGGTGTCTTCCTCGCCTGGGTGGAAACCAGCCTCAAGCGCATCATCCCGGCCTATCTCTACCTGGTGATTGTGCCCTTCATCTCCCTGCTGCTGGCGGTGATCGTGGCCCACGCCCTGATCGGTCCGTTCGGCCGCTGGATTGGTGACGGCGTCGGCTTTGCCGCCAAGGCTGCCATGACGGGTTCGTTTGCCCCCATCGGCGCCGCCCTGTTCGGCTTCCTCTATGCGCCCCTGGTCATCACCGGCATCCACCACACCACCAACGCGGTGGACCTGCAACTGATGCAGAGCATGGGCGGCACCCCCATCTGGCCGCTGATCGCCCTCTCCAACATCGCCCAGGCGTCTGCGGTCGTCGGCATCATCCTGATCAGCCGCAAGGAGAACGAGCGGGAGATCTCGGTCCCGGCCGCCATCTCCGCCTATCTCGGGGTGACCGAGCCGGCCATGTACGGCATCAACCTCAAGTACAAGTTCCCCATGCTGTGCGCCATGGTGGGCTCAAGCTGTGCGGCTCTCATCTGCGGCTTCGCCGGTGTGATGGCCAACGGCATCGGGGTGGGCGGCCTGCCGGGCATCCTCTCCATCCAGCCGCAATACTGGGGCATCTACGCCATCGCCATGCTGGTGGCCATCGTGGTCCCCGCCCTGCTGACCCTGCTGGTCTACAAGCGCCAGCAGGCTGCCGGCAAGCTGGATCTGGCCACGGCCTGATCCACACAACCTCGGCGGAGCCCTGGCTCCGCCCTTTATCGTTGCCCTGTTCCAACTAATCCGGTTTCAACCAATGAGCGAACCAACCATGACACAGACACCCTGGTGGCAAAGCGCCGTGATTTACCAGATCTACCCCAAGAGCTTTCAGGATTCCGGCGCCCGTGGCACCGGTGATCTCAAGGGGATCATGGCCCGCCTCGACTACCTCAAGACCCTCGGCGTCGATGCCCTCTGGCTGACCCCGGTCTATGTCTCCCCCCAGGTGGACAACGGCTACGACATCGCCGATTACCTCAACATAGATCCCGCCTACGGCACCATGAGCGATTTCGAAGCGCTCCTGGCCGCCGCCCATGCGCGCGGCATCCGCATCGTGATGGATATCGTGGTCAACCACACCTCCACCGAGCACGCCTGGTTCAAGTCGGCGCTGGGGGACAAGAACAGCCCCTATCGCGACTACTACATCTGGAAAGATCCGGTGGACGGCGGCGTGCCCAACAACTGGCAATCCAAGTTTGGCGGCAGCGCCTGGGAGCTGGACCCGGCCACCGGCCAGTACTACCTGCATCTGTTTGCCCGCGAGCAGGCGGATCTCAACTGGGAAAATCCGGCGGTGCGTGCCGAGGTGAAAAACATCATCCACTTCTGGGCCAAGAAGGGGGTGGACGGTTTCCGCCTCGACGTCATCAACCTCATCTCCAAGGATCAGGCATTCCCTGACGACGAGGTGGGGGATGGCCGCCGCTTCTACACCGACGGGCCGCGCATCCACGAATTTTTGCAGGATGTGAGCCGCGACGTCTTCGCCCCCGTGGGGGCCATGACGGTGGGGGAGATGTCCTCTACTTCTCTGGAGCACTGCCAGCGCTATGGCGCCCTCGATGGCTCCGAGCTCTCCATGGTGTTCAACTTCCATCACCTCAAGGTGGATTACCCGGGCGGCGACAAATGGACCAAGGCCCCGTTCGATTTCCTCGAACTCAAGCGCATCTTCAACCACTGGCAGAGCGGTATGCATGGCAAGGGGTGGTCGGCGCTGTTCTGGTGCAACCACGATCAGCCGCGCATCGTCTCCCGTTTCGGCGATGAGGGCGAGCATAGGGTGGTCGCCGCCAAGATGCTGGCCAGCACGCTGCACGGCCTGCAGGGGACGCCCTACATCTATCAGGGGGAGGAGATCGGCATGACCAACCCCGGTTATCAGCGCATCGATGACTATCAGGATGTGGAGAGCCGCAACATCTTCGCCATCAAGCAGGCCGCAGGCATGAGCGAGGCCGAGATCCTCGCCATTCTCGGTGCCAAGTCCCGGGACAACTCGCGTACTCCGATGCAGTGGAGCGCCGCCTCCAACGCCGGTTTCACCAGCGGGACGCCCTGGCTCAAGCCTGCCGCCAACTATTCCGAGATCAATGCCGAGGCGGCGCTCGCCGACCAGCACTCGGTGTTCTGGCACTATCGGGATCTCATCGCCCTTCGCAAGACGCACCCCATCTTCACTCAGGGGGATTATCAGGAGCTGCTGGCAGGGCACCCGCAGATCTGGGCCTATGCCCGCCGCGCCCACGGTCAGACCCTGCTGGTGGTGAGCAACTTCTACGGCGAGCCGGTGGAGTTTGCCTTGCCTGCCGAGCTGCAAAGCGGGGAGGGGCGACTGCTGCTTGGCAACTACCCGGATAGCCCGGCCCGCCCGCAATCCTGCAAGCTGCGCCCTTACGAATCCCTGATCTGGCTGATGGAGCAATGATGACTGACGCAACAACAGTGCAGCGGCCCGCCGTGCGTGGCCCCGAGTGGCAGAAGATGGTGGCGGGAGCGCCCTATGATGCAGGGGACCCCGAACTGCGGGCTGCGCGGGAGCAGTGCCGCGCCCTGCTGGGAGAACTGAACCGGGAGCGAACCGATGCCCTTGGCTGGGATGAGCGCCTCACCCGTCTGCTGGGTGGCCGCGCAGAACGCTGTTTCATCACGCCCCCCTTCTTCTGCGACTATGGCGCCAACATCTTTGTCGGCGAGAATTTCTACGCCAATTTCAACTGCACCATCCTGGATGTGTGCGAGGTACACATAGGCGACAACGTGCTGCTGGCCCCCGGAGTGCAGATCTACACCGCTACCCACCCGGTGGCGGTAGCGCCGCGCATCAAGGGGGTGGAGTTCGGCAAGCCGGTGCGTATCGGCAACAACGTCTGGATTGGGGGCAGCGTCGTCATCTGCCCGGGCGTCACCATAGGGGACAACAGCGTCATCGGGGCGGGGTCCGTTGTCACCAAAGACATTCCGGCAGGCGTGGTGGCGGTCGGCAATCCCTGCCGGGTCTTGCGCCCCATGACGGCAGAGGAGCTGGCGCCCGGAGAACCTGGCTGACACAGAAGGGGCAGGCCGTACCTGCCCCTGTTCGTTTCCCTGACGGCGCTCCCGCAATGCCGGCAAGGCTTCGCCGCAGCCCCCTCTTTACCCGGGCAGCAAGGCGCCGCAACGCTTGTGCTGTCCCATGACCACCAGAGTCTTGAAACTGCGCACCTGGTCCCTGGCATGGAGCACCCGACGGGTGAACTGCTCGTAACTTTGCATGTCCCTGGCGGCCACTTGCAGCACGAAGTCCTGCTCCCCCGTCACATACCAGAGATCCATCACCTCGGGTTCCCGCTGCAGGCTGGCGATCATCTCATCGACGATGCGGCCATGATCCCGCTCCAGGGTCACCAGCACCAGCATGGTGATGGGCCAGCCCATGGTGGACGGTGCCACCAGCGCCACTTCCCGCTCGATGAGACCGGACTCCCGCAAGGCGCGGACGCGGCGGTAGCAGGCTGGGGCGGAAAGACCGACCCTGTGGGCCAGCTCCGGCGTGGGCAGACGGGCATCCTGTTGCAGCTCGGCGAGGATGAGCAGATCAAATTTGTCGGTCATGGGGTTCATTAGATAAAAATTATCGCACAAGGCCAGTATTAGACCGGTTTTCCCCAAGTCTCCAGATATATTTTACTGCCCATCGTCCTGCCCGGTATGAATACCATGCAACCCAATCCCAATGCCCTCTCCTCTCTTCTGGCCGTCCTGCTCGCCATGCTGTCGATCACCCTCGGCGCCTCCCTGGCCAAATCCCTGTTTCCCCTGCTGGGAGCCGCAGGCACGACCCTGTTCCGGCTGGGGTGCGCCGCCCTCCTTCTCTCCCTGGTGTTTCGCATCTGGCGTGTCCCCCTCGACCGACGCACCCTGCTGGGTGCCATCCCCTACGGCCTGTCGCTTGGGGCCATGAACCTGCTCTTCTATCTCGCCATCGCACGCATTCCCCTCGGCGTAGCCCTGGCCATCGAGTTCATCGGCCCCCTGACAGTGGCCCTGCTCTCCTCACGCCACCGGGCAGACTTCATCTGGCTGATACTGGCCATCGCCGGGCTGCTGCTGCTCTTGCCCCTGCGGGCAACACAGCAGGCCATCGATCCCCTGGGGGCCGCACTGGCTCTCGGGGCTGGCCTCTTCTGGGGGCTCTATATGCTCACCGGAAAGCGGGCAGGAGCCTTGCTGGGCGCACAGGCTCCGGCGCTGGGCATGTGGGTGGGCACCCTGCTGGTATTGCCCTTCGGGCTGGAGGGGGCGATCGAGGCGTCATTCACCGTCCCCGTGATCCTCACCATCATCGGGGTGGGGCTGCTCTCGAGCGCCATCCCCTACTCTTTCGAGATGTTTGCCCTGCGCCGCCTTCCCCTCAAGAGCTACGGCATTCTCACCAGCGGTGAACCGGCCATGGGAGCCTTGATGGGACTGGTATGGCTGGGCGAGCAGTTGCCCCCGTCCCAATGGCTCGGGATAGCCGCCATCATCGCCGCCTCCATGGGCACCACCTGGCAGGCGGGTCGTCGACAAGCCGGCTCCGCCTGAACCAAAAAAACGGGGCCGGCGATGACCGGCCCCGGGGATGGCACGAGCGCGTCAGGACGAGTAGTCGTAACAGCGTTTGAGCTCGCCGAAGTCATAGAAGAAGCTGCCCACCGCAATGGGGGCGCAACCTGCCTTGAAGGCGAGCTCCTTCTCGTTGTAAAGCATCTTCACCAGCACCCGGCCGGCCTCGTTGCGGTAGACATCCCACTGGATGTTGGCCGCATAGGGAGAGACCCAGCCGCCACGCCATTCGTTGTTTTCCTGGCTCATCAGCACGCCGGGCTGGGCGCTCTGGCGACTCCCTTCCAGCTTCATCAGGGCCGCCAGCGGGATCAGGGTCTCCGCATGGGCGAAGCGCAGCTTGGCGACATGCTCGCCCGCCTCTTCCACCACCTGGGTCTGTACCTCGTTGAAGAGGCCGTCAAGCAGGGGCTGGGCCACGGCGTAGGTGGCGCTCTGGCTGGCAAGACTCGGCCCCTTTTCGTAGAAGTCCTCGGCATCGGAGAGGTAGGAGAACCAGGCAGACTCCTCTGGCGTGATGAACTGCTCGAGATCCCAGGACCCGCCTTGTGCCTGCGCCTCCCGGATCATCCCCGGGCCGATGATGAAGAGGTTGTAGAGCATGAGGGCGGCGTCCACCTCGTCGCGCACATGGGTCTTGCCGCCGTCTTCCGGATTCACCGCCACATAATCCACCCCGGCGGCCAGCTCGTCGACGAAGGCTTTACTGTAGAGACGCTCGAGCATCTCGCGGGCCATCACCCGGGTCCTGGGCAGGGCCTTGAGCGCATCGAGGACCTCGGTCAGCTCGGGAGCAGGAGCCACCCCGTTGTCTTCGTCCCCGACAAAGGCCTGATAGGCCTGGAAGGTGGGCAGATACCGGGTGTACTCCCCCTGTGGCTCGGTCTTGTGGAAGTAGAGCTCGAACTTGTTGCGCAGCCCCTTGTCGATCTCGGAAGGGTTCTCCTGGCTGACGTAACAGTCGGGGCTGTCCGTCACCAGAGAGACCCGTTTGGCCAGGCTCTGCATGAAGAAGTAGGCGCTTTCGTTGGCGCGGTCCTTGCCCGATGTCTCGACCTTGAGGCAGAGGGGAGTCGATTCAGTGGTCAGCAGGGTGGGCAGCCGTTCGGCGAGCCGGGTCGCCAGGTTGGCGTGCTCCTCCTTGCCGAGCGCACTCAGCAGGCCATAGCCGAGGGTCTGGTTGGCGGCCGTGACGGCGTCCACCTTGGCGCCGAGCCGTTGGCCCAGCTCGGTCAAGGCCCCCTGCCTCGCGGCCTCCTCCCACACCAGCTTGGTCAGCACGTCGTATTTGGGGCTGGACAGCGAGCGGGAGCCGTGGCGTGCCACCAGTTCGGTGAAGACGGGACTAAAGCCTTCAGGGGCAACCTCATAGCTGTTCATTGCCTGACGGGCGGCATAGACCGCCTTGGTGCTGTATTGATAGTCGCCGACGGCAGGCGAGGAAGAGTCATTGCCCGAATGGCAGCCGCTCAGCAGGGTGGCCGCCACGCAGGCGGCAAGGGAAGAAACGCGAAACATAGTCATCCTTGAACCAGTGTGAAAATGAAGCCGCACAGTACGCACCGGATGTGACAATCTGGTGTCAGGTCTGGGACATGCACCTCTCTCCGGAAGGGTGACTCCCCTCCAACCCGTCTATGTCCCCCCACAAAACATCATTCATATTTTTTGAACGTGTAGGCCAGTTTATCTCGCTAACAATGACCGGGTGAGGCGCTTAATATTCACGCATCGCTTAGGCAGGAGCGCCAAGCCGCAAAACAACTGGTCGTTCATGGCAGTCCCCCATACACATGGGCGACAAACATCCGTGACAAAACAACACACCATTTGAATGACCTCTTGCAAGGATGCATTGATGCAGGCCTGTCAGGCCTTGCCAATGACATAAAAACCAAGAGAGTGAATGAACATGAAAAACGTGATCAAGATGCTGGCCGTTGCAGGCCTGATGAGTGCCGGTGTTGCCCAGGCTTCCGTCCCCGCCGACTTCAATGCCACCCCGGGTGTGCTGTTCGTGAACTGGCATGCCAGCGCCGCCATGGCCGGCAAAGCCAACCCCATGCTGGAGGTGCGCGATGAATCCGGTGATCTGGTGGCCTCCGTCCACGCCAACCTGATGGGTACCCAGCAGGTACAGATCCCGAGCCGCGCCCAGGGCAACCTGACCGTCAGCCTCGGCGATCAGAGCAGCGATTACCGCATCCCGTTCGGCATCGGCAGCGGCAATCCCCGCTGATCAACGCAGACGACTTCCCTCCCGGGTCTGGCAAAGACACGCCGACCAGGTGAGAGATCAACGACAAGGGCGCCATCAAGGCGCCCTTGTCGTCGTTGCCGTCGGCATACACGGCTACTGGGTGAAGACGGGACCGAAGCCGGATCCCCACAGGATGGCCGTGGCAGCCAGCACGCAGACCAGCAGCACCAGGCCGACCGTCACCACTGAGCTGGCGTAGATGAATCCCTGCTCCTTGGTGATGTGCATCAAGATGGGCACGCCGATATAGAGCAGGTAGACGGAATAGGTCAGCCCGACCAAACCGATGAGCATCACGAACCAGAGATGCGGGAAGAAAGCGGAGAAGCCCACCATGAAGAGTGGCGTGGAGGTGTAGGCCGCCAGCTCCAGCGAGGTCGTGTAGCTGGGATCCGAGCCGAAGGTATGCCCCATCCAATGCACCAGATAGGAGAGTGCCAGCACGCCGATGATAAGGGTCACGTACATGGCGACCGACAGCTTGAATGCGCTGTTGGCGGTCAGGGTGATGGGATCGCCGACCCCGATGCTCCAGCCGATGTGAACGGCGGAATAGTAGGCGCAGATGGGAGGGATAAGGGCCACGAGCAGGATGTGGGTCAGACTGTTTCTGAAGCTGTCGTGCCGCTCGTCTATGGTATGCCATTCGGTGTGGGGATGGGCATACAATCCCCATAAGTGATTCAATATCATAGCGTTATTCCTTCTCTACATCGGTGGTTGGCGGATCGATACCGGGCTTTCTCCTCTGATTGCGTCATGTCCGGGCGCTGGTGGCGCCATCGCTTGCCATGGCATGCGATGACTTTAAATAAAGTCGCTCCACCGCCGCTGCGTCAAGCAAGGTCGCCGGGACAGCCGGGAGGGATGGGAAGACAGCAGGAGGGCACCGGAAGCGGGCACTGATGGCACCCGCCGCCGGCGCTCCCGTCAATACTGCTTGGTTTTCGAGGCAAAACCCGCGAGGAAGAGACCTGTCAGGAACATGCCGCAGAAGGCTTCGATGGCCGACAGCAGTTGCAGCGGCGAGGAGGTCTGGGAGATGTCCCCATAACCCAGGGTCACGAAGGTGACGATGCTGAAATAGAGAGAGCGCCCCAGATGGCCGTGGGTTGCAGACTCCGGCGCCAGGAAATAGGTCAGGGTCGCCAGCAGGATCACCCCCATCGACATCAGCAAGCTTCTGATGGGACGCTCCCCAAACCCCCAGGTGATGAAGCTGATGAACTTGCCCGCACACTTGAGATAGCACAGCAGGGAGAGCCAGCACTTCGTCATCGGACCGCTGCGCAACCAGCGCTCCCGGAACAGCTCCCGCGGGCTCGCCAGGGACTTCATCTCGTGCAGCTTCTCCTTGTAGTAACACTCGCCGGCATCGACGGTGTCACCCACGCTGGAGAAGAGGCGCTTGGCATTGCGATAGAGTTTGCTCGCCTCGTTGTGGTCGATCCGCCCATTGTCGTTGTAGACCACCTCCACCTTGTCCAGGTTGGTGTGCTCCATGGTGGCATCGAAGTTCTTGGCGCTGACGCTGAAGTTTTTCAGCACCGCCCGGGAGGAGTGGAAGCGGATCTCCTCGCACTCTATGGTGAAGTCCTGAAAGACCCCGTCCTCCAGCGCCAGCTCCCGTTTCTTGGCCCAGGCCCTGTGGTCCCACAGCAGAGAGTCGAACAGATCGAGCCCGATCACCCCGCCATTGACCCTGACCCCCTTGGCCGAGCAGTGCCACAGATAAACCTTGGAGTTGTTGACGGCCCCATCGAGAGAGAGCTCGTCGAGACAGGTAAAATCGAGCAACCGGCCGGAGATGATGGGGCTTTTGAGGGCAACACCGCCGATGTTGAGCAGACGATGCTTGCCCAGCACCTGGGCCTCCCCCTTGTTGTTCTCCGAGACCGAGAGCAGGCTTTGCACCCGTTTCACCTCGTCATTGCCATGTTTTCCCGCCAGCCACATGCTGTAAGGCTCGAAACGGGTCTCCGAGCGGATGAGGCCGCTCTTGCGCAGGGATTCCAGTGCACTCGAGGCACTCTCATACAAGCGGACCTTGTCGTCGCTCATGTAGACACAAAGGCCCAGCACGCAGCGGGAGCTGATGAAGCGGGCGATGCCGATCTGGAAGATCACGCTTTTTTCTATCTTCTGCTCCGCCATCCAGTCGTCGAAATGGGGCAACGACGCCACCAGCAGCGCCCAGATACGGGGATAATCGTTCTCACGCCGCCACTCGTTGAATTGCTCGGGGGAAAGCTGCCAAAGCTCTGTTGCATTCATGCATGACCTCACTCAAGAAACCGATCCCGTTTTGCCGGGCCGGGGTGACGGCAGGCGTCGATCACGACAGGGTGATCCGGCGGGCGCAGCATAGGGACTCACCACGCCATCATACTCGGCAGACGGGCCAAGTCACTGGGAGGAAAGATTCAAGAGGGGCGCTGCGACAGCTTTGTCACCGGACAGGACGCTTTTCGAACAGCGGGAAGCGGAACATCGAAAAACGGGAAAAGAAAAAGCCCAGCATTGCTGCTGGGCTTTTTATTTGGCTCCTCCTGCTGGGCTCGAACCAGCGACCTGCGGATTAACAGTCCGTCGCTCTACCGACTGAGCTAAGGAGGAATTATTCGTGGTGCCCAGAGACGGAATCGAACCGCCGACACGGGGATTTTCAATCCCCTGCTCTACCGACTGAGCTATCTGGGCAAATGGTGCCGGCTACCGGAATCGAACTGGTGACCTACTGATTACAAGTCAGTTGCTCTACCTACTGAGCTAAGCCGGCACACTTCAAACCATTGTGCATGAACAAATTTTTATTTCATGGCACCAAAATGTGGTGCCCAGAGACGGAATCGAACCGCCGACACGGGGATTCGGGCATTATAATCTCATGTGGTTATGAGGCGGCCTCCCCTCACCCCTTTAAACAAGAGGTCGATCGGATGTTATTCAGTCCCACTAGCTCAGTTGAACTCATACCTGATACAGCTCGGGTGACTGTTCAAATTCATTTTGATGGGCTATGCCCAAAGAGGCTATGACTTTCATTTCATGCCAAACTGTCGGATGGTGTTTTTTGTTAATTTCCATTCTCTTATTATTCAGCACAGCTATGGAACTACCCTCTTCTTTGAGCCTAGCATAAGCATTCAAAGCATCTTTATAGCTTGCATACGCATTTCTTCGCGCGCGACTCAGGTAATCGCGAGTATTTAAGCCCAGAACCTTGATCGTGTATTCGGCACGTTTAAATTCCTGACTACCATCGGGATGCAGGGGTACAAAAAGTCCAGTGTTCAAATCCAGTGATAAATACTCAGTGGGGTCCTCAGCAGAGGGATCTATAAACAGTGGTGTACCTATCGGTGGCTGTGTAACTGGATCATTCTTTCGACGAACAATGTCAACTTGGGTTCCATTAGGGAAGGTGCGAATAAGCGGGGAAATTCTTCTCGGCTGACTCAGTCATTTCATTTCTTCATGTTTGAGCCGATTT